>JBFRWE010000096.1:0-3165 GCA_051439345.1 Xenococcaceae cyanobacterium | reverse complement strand
ACTAACAACTAACAACTCAATTATTAGAAGAGACTTCCGTAGAATTATTTAACACATTTTTTTCTCCATAACTGAGAAGTCGAGCTAGGGTGTCTAGGCGATTTTCCCAGACTTGAATCTGATAGGGACTAATGTCTATACTCTGTTCCATCCATTTAGGAAATTGACGACGAAAAGAAGACAAGGTTAACTGTGCAGAGAGGAAATTTTGGGTTGATGGTTCATCTGCTAATTGCTGCAAAGCCAAAGCTAAATCATCTGCGAGTTGTCCCCATCTTTTCATGATGCTCTCCTCCATTAACAGTTGATTATTGCTTAAGAGAAAATTCCATTCTTTTTGTAAAGTTTGATAGCGAAGTGCCGATGCTTGGAAAGGTTGACGGTAGGGTAAAGGCTCTTTTTGGTTAAGGTCTAATCTTCCTTGAGTTTGATTAAAAATCTTTTCTAAATTAGAGTTTAAATTTTCTACAGCAAACAAAGCATAACCTTCTGTGGGCATTCCCCTTAATAACTGCATCTGATCTAATGCCATAATATCTGGCAAGTTTAATAGTCTAATCCCTGGCAAGAGTAAGACGCTTCCTTGATTTGATTTACTTAGTACAGGACTAGTTAATCTATGGAGATGATCTGTATCCGTAGCATAGGTCATGGGGACAAGCATATCAATCCATTCTTGTCTTACCCATTCTTCCCAATGTTGTTGAATTTTAGTTAAACGTTCCTGCCTCTCCATAGGAAATACTGCAGTTGATAAAATAAGTTCGGGACGTTTTTGTTTTAAATTTTGGGAAACAAAACCGACAAAGCTATCTATTTGCTTGACACGGAATCCTACCCACTTAGACCAAAGAGGACTACTAGGGTTTAACGTAATTGGGTCTACCCCTTTGATTTGCTTAAACTGCTGACGAGAAGCAATAGCATAGCCATAGCTTTTACTACCGTTAGGATTTTGGAAAGGATAACGAATGTAATCTAGATGGATACCATCAACTTTGTAACGAGTAGCAATTTCTTCGAGGAGTAAAGATAGATAACGTCTTACCCCAGGATTACTAGGATCGAGAAAAACTTTACCAGAACTATAATGGAATTTATTGCCTTGACGATCGCTAATTGCCCAATCAGGATAACGGGAAAGTACTGGACCTAAATAGTCTTTGGGTTGATTGAGAATAATATTATGTCTTTGATTTCCTGTGGCAAATGTCCATACCCAGGCGTGTAATTCCATACCTCTAGCGTGAGCAAGTTTTACTGCTACTTCCAGAGGGTCCCATCCTCGCACTAAAGGATTTTGTTGTGGTGCTACTCTACTAGGATAAATAGTATAACCAGCATTGAGGGTTTCAAAAAAAACTGTGTTAATTCCCGCATTAGCAAGACGATCGAAAATCTTGACTAAATCTGACTCCGATCTGGTTTTGACAATAGTACCGCGATCGAGCCAAACAGCACGAACTTCAGGATGAGCTAATTGACGATCTGTAGGATAATTATCCCATAGGGTGCGTTTAGCGTGGAGCCATTGACTCTTGGCTTGAGTATAGTTTCTTCTCTGACTCAGTTGGAGAAACTTTTTTCGGCTGTCTCTCGCCTCCGCTAATGCTTGATGAGCATTCTCATATTTCGATATAGAGCTAGCAACAAGCTGTTTATCTGAGAAAGATTTATGCTGTTGTGCTTGTTGACTTAGATGCTGTTCTACCAAATCTTTTGTCGATAAGTTAATTTCACTTTCCTGGGCATCTGCTGTCAGTAAGGTACTCTCAAAGCGAGAAATTAGACCATTTAACTGCTCGCTCATCTTCTCAATTTCCCCCTCAGTAATAGTCGTCTGACGAGGAAACTTGAAGCGAGATTGGGGAGGAGAGTTATTTGGTCGCCAGTTGGGAATAACAGGTCTAGATTGATTGGGAGAAAGAATATTAGCGCCGCAGTCAGTAGGTTGACGATTGGCTATGGGGGTAAATCTGCCATAGGTACTAATGCCATAACGATTGAGAGAAGCCTGTAACCAAGCACTGTCTACAGAAATAGGCGCAACAGCATTATAGCCCCAACGCCAACCCAAAAAAGTAGAATTATCAGTTACAACTGCTGCTGCTGAGTTTTCCTCTGCCATCCAGAGTGCAGCAGTTTGGCTTCTACTATTTACGGGAATAACCACTCCTCCAGTAAAAGTATCCGCAAGCTGATTTCTTCCTATCCAATCTACTGGCGCATTGTTAGATAGTTCAATAGTATTAGGGGAAGATAAAGGAAATCCCCAATAGGCACCAAAGAGCGAGCGCAATTGAGAACGAACTTGAGGCTGAGACATATTACCTGTTGGTCCAGTAACAATTACCTTACCACCCCTATCCATCCATCTTGCTATAGATTTTGCTTGCGCTCCATCCAAAATTTCTACATTAGGCAAGAGTAATACGCTGATATTACCTAGATCTACTTCTTCTCGCCAGGTAGCAGTATTAACCACACAATAGTCTATTCCTACTTGTTGCAGACGACTAGTAATTTCTGGCCACTGTCGCAGATTTTCTTGGCTTTTGACTACACCTAAAGTTTCTCCTACTGCGATCGTCGGAGCTAGAACAATAGTAAAAGGCACTAGACAAGAATATAAGTAAAATGAGATTCTGCCTTTTATTTTGCTGAATCGACCTAGCTTTGAACCAATCTGTTGCCAATAGTCCGCGTTCCTCAACACCAGTTTCTCCTTATAACTTTATACCTTATTGTTCTTTATTTTTATTTATGTTGTCTATTTATTAAGTAATATAAATTACAACTAACTATTATAAATTTGTTTTTGGAAACTCGTATCAGTAATATCTTCGATCGCTATACTGAGAGAAATTATTCAATTAAAAGTAATACCCTAGTCAATACCCTATCATAAATCAAACTAGGGAGCTATTAATTTTAAAAAGTAGGAAACCTCGGCATAGGCAATGCGCTTTTCCCCACCTCAACCAAAAAATTAATTTTGCACGACTACTTATTCACTTTCTGCATCGATAATGGCATCCCGATCGAGTAATAGTAAATTGCGTAATTGATTAGTATCCAATTCTGTTAGCCATTGTTCTCCTGCGTCTACTGTTTGTTCGGCAAGTTCTTTTTTACTTTCAATAATGGCATTGATTTTTTCTTCTA
>JBFRWE010000095.1:0-4014 GCA_051439345.1 Xenococcaceae cyanobacterium | reverse complement strand
ACTCGATCCGCAGCCAAGCGATCGCGATTAGCCACTAATTCCTGTTCGATAATATGACAATGCTCTTCTCTTTCCTTAACCTTTTCTAAAGTCCGCTTGGTTTTTTCAATTTTGCGATCGAATGCTGCTACTCCCGCTAATTCATCGATAATCTCTCTTCTCTCCCTAGAGTTCATCGTAATGATGCGAGTAACGTCCCCTTGCAGCACTACATTGTATCCTTCAGGATAAATCCGCAGTTTTTCTAATTGTTCGTGTAATTCTGTTGCGGTAGAAACTTGTCCGTTGATATAAAAAGTCGAAGAATAATTTCCCCCCTTAGTCACCCGCAACCGACGAGTAACCGTCCATTCCAGAGAACCATTATTATTAATTACCTGAATATCTTTAACATCCTTCTCCGTCTCTACCTTCCCATTCCCACTTTCATGATGCTCTTCTATCCCCTCTGCACCTCTGCCCTCCTGCACCTCTGCTTCCTCATCCTCTGCCAAATCTTCCCCCGAAACAGGAATCATCTCCGTACTAGTAGCAATAGTTTCTTCTAAATCTCCCAAATCAGAAAGATCGAAAGTAACAGAAACGATCGCCTCCGCTGTGCGACCATTATTGCTATGCTTATGATTTACTAGATCGGGAAGTCTTTCTGCCCGCATTCCCCTAGAACTTGCCAAACCAAGACAAAACAATAGCGCATCAAGAATATTTGACTTCCCCGAACCATTAGGACCCGAAACTACCGTAAAGCCAGGTAAAATCGGAATTTTGGTAGTTCCACCAAAAGATTTGAAATGAGATAGCTCAACGCGCTTAATATGAACCATGAAGGCTATATGACTAATTCACTACTATAGTTCTTGCGTACTTATGATTAAAGATACAGTAAACACTATAGGTTTGCCATATTTATTAGAAATTAGCTAGGAAAAAGAAGATTTTCTTAACATTAAAAAACCCTATTGAAATAATCTCTATATAATTTGCATCTAGGAGATACTAAATTTTGTTGATTTTGAACTAAACCGATACTATGTAGATGATAAATCTGTAGAGAATTAAGGCTCACGGGTTGAGCAGATTTTACTACTGTTGCAAATACAGAACTTAATTCAGGGGACTGTTTGAGGATATTGAATAAACGACGTAAAAGATGGCCATAAATTCCTGTTTCAGAAATAGCATCTTGTAAAAATTGTTCTAGAGTAAGATTTTGAGTCTTAACTTGATACATTGCCAATCTTACTAAATAAGGATGACCCCCGACTAAATCCATTAACTTAACAATTTGAGACTTATCCCAATCCAGTTTATACAAAGCAGCTAAATTTTCTACTTGTGAAAAGGTAAATTCTTCGAGGAGAATTGGTACTCCAGCATTAAAAGGAGATTGATTAATATCTAAAGGAATATATACTTCGGTAGAATGTGCCAGTATTAGTCTTAATTTTGCCCAATAATCATCAATTTTGCCTTTTTCATGCCAACTGCGTAACATCCCCAAAAAATCTTCGATTACTTCTTCGTAAGAAAAGAGCCTGTCTACATTATCTAAGGCTAAAGCAATCGGGCTGGCTATTTCTGCGAAGATATACTCTTCAAAATAAACAGTACAGTTATCATTACTACCGAGAATATCTGTATCCCAATAATCCCTTACCCTATTGTCCAATTCCAACTGACGGGAAACCATGACGCATAACCAGCGCAATAGTTTATCTAAATCTTTGAGAATCGATCGCTCAACACTATCAAAATCCAAATATACTGTTTTTTGAGCTAAGATGCGCCCTCGATCGAGAATTTGATTAATTAAAGAAGTTTTGCCCATCCATTTCGCTGCTTTAATACGAATCAAAGAGCCAGGCTTACCAATGGTTTCATAACAGATAGGTTCGACTCCTACTCGCTCAATATAAAAAGGAGAGTCTAAAGCAACTGAACCTTCGGGAAAAGTGTAATTCTCTGTTGTTAAAAAGCTTGATGTTTGAGTTTTGGTTTTAGTACAAATATCTTGAGGTTGTTGAAGCCATTTCCGTTGTAAAGCTGCTTTAAAGTTTTTCTTGGATACTTTCTCTTGCAAAGCTCTCGAAAGATTACTCCAAAGCTTGTTCCCTACATCTTTACTTAAATAACTGCTAGTATAGCCTTCGGCTTCCGCAATTTCTTCATAGGTCTTATTATCCCAAGCACCACGCAATATTACAATTTCAATATCGCTGAGATGTTTTCCTGTTTGCTGAAATAAAATATTCTCTACTGTCTGTTGAGTTTTTTCCCAGGTAAACTCTGTATTTAGATTCATTTCTTAATTAGAAAAAACAGCACCAACGTAGTTAATTTGATTAGCAACTTAGATTAAGTAGCTATCTTGGCATCAACGCCGTCTGCACCCTTGGTTTGGTACATAAGTTGTATAGTTCACAGAATAATTCTCGATCGCTCATGACTTCTCTTTTCATTACAATAATTCTAAGCATACCGAAAACCCTAATAAACACACAATAATTCTTAATCTTCTTTCTCTTTGTTTAACAATTGGGCAGCAACTTTAACATTTTTCTCCTATCTTGAGACAGAGAAACAGAAGTAGGATAAGATGAGCAACTTGCCGACACGCATTTAAGAGAGAAACTGATAATGGAAAATAAACATATGCTGATGATTCCTGGTCCTACACCAGTACCAGAGAAAGTTTTACTCGCTATGGCTAAACATCCTATTGGACACCGTAGTGGGGATTTTAGCAAAATTATTGCTGAGATTAATCAAGGACTAAAATGGTTACATCAAACCAAAAATGAAGTTCTCAGTCTTAATGTATCTGGGACTGGAGCAATGGAAGCAGCCATTATTAATTTTTTAAGTCCTGGCGATCGAGTTTTGGTAGGAAGTAATGGGAAATTTGGCGATCGCTGGGGGCAAATTAGTGAAGCTTTTGGCTTAAAAGTAGATATAATCACTGCTGAATGGGGAAAACCTCTTGATCCAGAAGAATTTCGGACTCAATTAGCTGCTGATACCAATAAAGAAATTAAAGCCGTTATTGTTACTCACTCCGAAACATCCACAGGAGTTCTTAACGATTTAGAAACTATCAACAGATATGTTAAGGAACACGGTGAAGCCCTGATTATCGTTGATGCTGTTACTAGCTTAGGAGCATATAATGTGCCTATCGATGAATGGGATTTAGATGTAGTTGCTTCAGGTTCTCAAAAAGGCTACATGATTCCTCCTGGTATGGGTTTTGTCGCAGTTAATGATAAAGCATGGAAGGCTTACGAAACTGCTAAGTTACCTCGTTTCTATATGAACTTAGGTAAATACAAAAAAGCCAATGCTAAAGATAGTACTCCTTTCACTCCTCCAGTCAATCTGATGTATGGTTTACAAACATCCTTACAAATGATGCAAACAGAAGGATTAGAGAATATTTTTGCTCGTCACGAACGTTTAACTAAAGCTACCCGTGCAGGGGTTAAAGCTTTAGGATTAGATTTATTTGCTGCCGATGATTGCGCTAGTCCCGCAGCAACAGCGATTATTCCTGCTTCTGTAGAGGCAGAAAAAATTAGAGGGACAATGAAGAAGAAATATGATATTGCTCTAGCTGGAGGACAAGACCATTTTAAAGGGAAAATTTTCCGTATTGGTCATCTTGGTTTTGTGAGCGATCGTGATGTCCTTACTGTTATTTCTTGTTTAGAAGCTACTTTAATTGAATTAGGCTATGAAAATTTTGCTTCTAAAGCAGGGGTAAAAGCAGCAGCTAAAGTCTTGGCTTGATGTTTAGTTGACACTCCCATCAGTAAGCTCCTTTCGTCGCTCTACTGGGGGATTCTTGCTTCACCGACTCTTGGCTAGGTCGAACTGAGATCTTGCACCTATTCTGTAACTTATTTGTCTTATTAGGGAAAAGGGAAAAGTGTAATAAATTGATTCCCAATAGCTAATTATCTAGTTGTTTTGTACTGGTGCAAGATCTGAGTCGAACAACGACAGTTGAACGACCCC
>JBFRWE010000094.1:0-7539 GCA_051439345.1 Xenococcaceae cyanobacterium | reverse complement strand
GAACAAATCCCTCCCAGACAAGGCAGACATAATCCCAGAGTGGTTAAGAAACCTCGTTCCAAATTTCCTTCTAAAAAACCGATTCATCGAACCATGTCTTCTGCTCCAAAACAACTTACTTTTTCCATTTTTAACTCTGCTTAATCCTTAAACGAGAAGTATTGATACCAGGGAATGATTACATCGTAGTAGATACACCAGCACGACCAGAGAGCGACGACTTGAAGGAATTAGCATCTAATAGTGATTTATTAATATTGCCTACTACGCCTGATGTAGTTAGCTTACGTCCGATGTTAATGGGTGTGGTCAAAAGTCGTTGGTTAAGAGCGATCGCTACATAACTAACCAGACAACTTGATTATCATTATCATTGGAGTAAGACCGCCACAGATTTGATGAAAGAAAAACGGACGCGATCGCGCCCGGTGGCAGTGTCTTGAGTCAATAACTGATGGGGGTTACAAGAGCAGTATGAAAGAAGATTATACTGATATTATTCAACAAGTAAGTCAAGCGGTGTTTGAGGCAATCAAAGATCGAGAAGAAAATTTATCTACACAAGTCAAAGAACTAGACGGTGAAAAGCGCCAAACTGTTGCGGTTAGTAGGACGCGAAGTGATGTCAAAGTGTCTCAATGAAGCAGCCGAGAAAGTAACCCATGAATCAAAAAAAAAAGGTTTAGTGGTTCACCGCCGAGATTCGGTTAAATATTCAGTCATTTTTGGAGTTGTAGAGGTGAACTCTCCATATCTATGGCATAAGCAAGAAGGTTGGGGAGTTCGGCCTGTGGTCAAAAAATTAGGAATTAAGCATAAGGAGCGTTCAATCGCTGTCAAACGGGCTTTAACAGATTTTGGAGCCGAAGAATCCTTTGGGCAAGCAGCCAAACGCTTCCAGGAACATGTTAGGTTGGACAGTAGAGCGGGGAGCTATCAGAAGAGAAGTCGAAGCAATTGCTTTTGAGACGGAGTACTATGTGGAAAAACGTTTGTTAGCCCTGGAAACCAACTACAAAAACTTAGTTCCTCCGAAAAGAAGAAGTGGTTGGAACCGTGTCTTAGTAGAATTAGATGGTTGTCAGATTCGGACTGGGAGCTTGCTCTCAAGTGATACTAAAGAATTAACCCCTCTACGTCGCCTGAAAAAGCGAAAACGCCAAATTGATTGGCGGGAAGTTAGAGTCGGATTGGCACGTCCTGTTGAGCATAAAGACTCACGGACTTTTATCGCCAGAATGGGACAATATCCCGAATTAGTTCCACAATTGCATAGTGCGGCGGTTGACCAAGGATTATCAATTTACACCTTGGTGTTTGGAGTAGCTGAGGGAGGGAATGGCTTAAAAGAAGCTCTTGAAGCTAAATTCACCAATTTTCAGTTTATTCTTGATTATGCTCACTTTAAGCAACATCTCTATCAAGCGGTCGAAGCGATGGAACTGGAACCCTCGTGGCGTGACATCTGGCTTAACTGCGCTCAAGACCTGATTGAAGGAGGTCGGGTCAAAACAATTATTAGTCGCCTCAAACATTGGTATGGACGAGGAAAAGAGGTTGTGTTTAATTTCGCCAAATATAAAGAAGCGATTCGGTCAATCTGTGCATTATAAGAGATATCGAGAGTGGGGATTGCCCATCGGCTCAGCTCGTATTGAAAGCTCTCATCGTTATATTCCACAAAAACGCTTAAAAATTCCTGGAGCCACTTGGAATCCACAAACGATTAATCCCATGTTAGCTTTGAGAGTTATTCGCGCTTCGGATTGGTGGTCTGATTTTTGGGAAACCTATACTCTTCGCAGAAACTGTAGAGCAGCTTAAATCCAGTCTTTTCCGTTGTGGAGCAGGACGATTTTTCTTCGCTGTCTCCTCTCTTATGATTATCATTCTCATCTACTATTTACCTGATTGGCGATCGCTCTTAACCAACGACTTTTGACCACACCCGATGTTAATTACGACCAAGGATATGCCTAAAGAGACAAGATATAGAGTGCTACTGACAATTGTGCCTCCATATCCCAGCAAAGAGGGAATATCGGTTCAACAGGATTTAATAGATAGTGGCATACCAGTCTTTAAGACTATGATTAGGCGTTCTTCTGGTTTTGCCAAGAGTGCGCTCGCAGGAGTAACGATTAGAGATTTAAAGGATAAGACAAGAGTAGCTTGGTCAGATTACAAAGCAGTAGGTAAAGAAATAGAGGAGATTATCAATGGCTAAATACAAAGACATCATCAATGAAATTAAAGAGGAAGAAGCTGTAAATACAGAATTACATAAAGATGTAAATAAAGACATTGTAAGTTTAACGATTAAAGTACCCAGGAATTTAAGACAATTGTGGGTCGTAGAAGCACGCTCAAGAGGCACTACTCTAAGTGCAGTGATTGTTGATTATTTAAAAAAAGAACTTGGAGATGTTTAAGGGTGTGACTGTCCGACCAACTTCCCCTAGATTCCCTAGAAGTAAAAAAAGTCTGGTCGGATCACAAGAATAGGAAGAAGATTGAAACGAGCGTTGAAGCAGCTAAAGAGTCTGATGGAAAAAGTAAGTCGTCGTGCGATGCACAAAGCTGTATTTGATAGCAGGAGCGAAATTCAAAATCTTCTTCTCTTAACTTGATAATACTTCTGACCCAGCAAAAAGCGGACTCCAACTACTGCTAGTACCAATACACTAACTAGCGTGGATGGCTCTGATACTGGTACACTCGTCTCTACTTCAAAAGCTCCAATATCAGGGGCAATTCCTTGTGGACGTATTACACCTCGTTGGTCAGTTGCGGGAAAATTATTGGGATTGGCTGCATCAATCGCTGGACTACCAGTCAGAAGAGCATAGGTTTGAGTAGAACCACCATTATCTTGCAGGGAACCGAGTAGCGGATCAATAGGGTTTTCCTTCGTGCCTACCTGATCGCCCTGACCGTCAAAACCAGTGCTACCATTACCATTCCCGATCAAATTGTAACCATTGCTGATAAAGTTACCAATAACATCATCTCTTTCTGGTATTATGCTCCCTGTATTACCAGCAATTATTGTATTGCTGACAATAGCTATACTATCTTCACTATTGAATACGGCTGCATCAAGAGAATCATTATTAGTAATAGTGCTGTTAGCTAGCCTTAGTTCACCTCTTTTGTAGTTAACAATCGCACCAATGCCGGCAATAGAATGATCGGAAATAGTGGTATTTGAGATTGAGGCAAAGCCACCATCGTTAAAAATTGGACCAGTGGCACCCAAATTTTGAGAGACAAGGCTATTGTGAAGCTGTAATTGACCTGTATTGTAAATAGCTCCAGCATTCCCTGCATCATTATTTATAAGAGCGACATTAGTTATTGTCAGGTTTTCTTGGTTAAAAAATCCTCCACCATACATACCAAAAAACTGTCCATCTCTGACAGTTAATCCATCAATGAATACATTAATTTGATTACTAGAATTGCCATCATCAATTAGGAAAACACGAGATTGATTGTTACCGCTGACAGTTAATCGCTCTGCCCCCAATCCACTGATGGTAAGGGAATCAGTAATATTGAGCGAACCACTCGTGAGATTTATAGTCCCCCCGCTCAAACCCGAATCAAAGAAGATTTCATCAGCATCAGCTTGGTTATTCGCATCAAAGATTGCCTGACGGAGACTTCCCACTCCTGAGTCAAATAAATTATTAACAGTAAAAATAGCCATTTATGTGCGTTATCTATAACTATCGATAAAACAATTATTGTTTAAAATACTTAAGTAATTTGAAAAGCTTCAATGAAGAAAACTAGGTTAAGAAACTGTTTGTAAACAAACAATACCTTCGCCAAATGAGGAGCGAGGACTGAATCATTTGTCAACTCTGACATTACAGCTCATGAAAGTAGAACATTTGAATTGTTTTTGTTCATGAAATTGACCCAAAGTTGGATTTTAGCCGTACTTAGGATGTCAAACACGCAACTTTTGCCAGAATTTGAGTAATAAATTATACCTAAATTCTTTCTAAGAGTACCCTTGACTAAATACCATCTTCTATGAATTTAGTTTGGCGAAGGTATTGAACAAAAACGGCGTTTGAGTAGCAATTGTACAGAGAATTACGCTAAGGCTGAAAGCCTTGTCATATAAACGTTTCAAAACACTGTTTTGCGATCACTATCGGTGTATCAATTAAACCCTAGTTTATTTAGTACAGTAATTTTGAACGAGATTTCAATGGTTTGAAGGGTCTAATTCTTGGAAGGTTTAACTGGTACACTCAATTTTTATCTCTTAGCGTAACTTTTTGCACGGTTGCTACTCATACGCCTACCCTACCAAGACAGCATCAGGGCAAATGCAAGTAGTAGCAAAAGCCATTGAAGAAATAGAAAATAATCCAACTCTAAAGCAGAGGGTGATTTCTGCTCTCAAAGCAGGTGGAAATGAAGCGTTTAAAGAAATGATTGACCATCCCCTTAATCAATTTTTGCTCGGAGCGATAGAAGGCTGGATAAATGAGGAATAATATTTGTCAAACAATATTGATTGGATATTTAACCTGCAAGCAATACTGTTTATTATATAAAATTTCCACAACATATTAACCGTTATTTTTCTTTGTTGTAGACATTGTGGATGACCTAAACTCCCATGGTGGTAGATGATTTCCATCCCAAATACCCCAACCTTGTTCTCTAGCTAATTCTTCAGCCAGTACTAACTCATTCTTAGTCGGGCAGTTATCTTTATATTGTCCGTAAAGCCAAGCATAACCATCTCGAACCATCTGCATATTCAAGTTAATCGCAAATTCATCTGAATCGGGTACGTAAACTTCTGCTACCGTCCGCCCGTATCTATCTTTTTCTATCGGTAAGAGTAGTAATTCACCATTACCCAATTCAACAAGACTTCGCAAATAATCTCTAGCTTCTATACCCAATGGTTGTTTAATTTCTGGTGCATCGATACCACACAACCTTATTTTCAGTTCTTCACCATCTCGCACTACACGCAGAGTATCCCCGTCATATATGCTTTTAAGCTGCCATACTTCAAACTTTTGTCCTGATTTTACGGTAGCAGGTTCGGTAGACAGGGGAGATTGACTATTTTTGTTCATCTGTGAGTAAACAGCCAATCCCAAGCCAATAAATAGAACTATGCCGTTAAGGAAAGTTTTAAATCTCATTACTCGTCTCGTCGATTTTTACTCTTCCTACTTTTCCCTATCGAGAAAATAAATTTACGCAAGCAGGCGATAGTATCATTGCCGATAGAATAATTAAAAAGGAAGCCTCCCGACTACCAATCATGAAGCTTCCCCTAGTTCAATAAAACCTAATCAAAGTATAACAATGAGTAACATACAAATAGAAACCGACCTCAAGGAAATTCTCAACAAAATAGATGGAAAACTAGACAATCTTCAGAAAGACGTTGCCGAGTTAAAAATAGGTCAAACCGAAGTAAAAGGAGATATTAAAAGACTCGATTCTAATATTTCAACGCTCAAGGAAGATATCAAAGAAATTAAAGGTTCACAAAAAGCCCAAATCTGGACGTTAATAGGTATTTTAATCACTGCGGTAGGTGGATTTATCGTTGCGGTGGGTCGAGAGGTTCTCACATTCAATCCTTAATTTCTCTCAAGCATGGGTAGGTTATTTTTTTTAGCCTACTTATACAACAAAATGCCCTATATTGATGTACTTTTTCTAATACTTCCGTATTAATGACTATTCAGAACAAAGTTACTAATGCTAGTTGCGATCGCGAGTTGATTTTGATTTGGTTAGGTGATAAATCAGACACTACCCAGGTTAGTTATCATTCTACGGTATCGAAGTTTATCGAGTTTATTGCCAAACCTTTGGCTGAGGTGAAATTAGAAGATTTACAGTTATGGGAGAGAGGACTAAAGGCTCGATTTAAGCCTACCACTGTAGCGAACAAAGTTCTAGTAATAAAATCTCTGTTTAGCTTTGCGGTGAAGACTGGTTATTTAACTCTGAATGTGGGCAGCTTCCTTAAAACTCCCAAGGCGAAAGAAACTATAGCGGAAAGGATATTAGATCTAGAAGATGTGAAGAGTTTGATTAAATATGGAGTCAAGAATGAGCGCGATCGCTTAATGTTGAGTTTGATGTATGGTTGTGGGTTGAGAGTATCTGAGGTGATTAATTTAACTTGGAATGATTTTAAAAAACATGGAGATGGAGGGAAAGCTACGGTATTTGGTAAAGGTTCTAAGACTAGGGTTGTGTTGATACCAGATAAGTTATGGCAACAAATCAAAGAGTTTGAGAAATACCATCGAGTCAATCAATATGTATTTATCAGTCGCCATCATAACAAGATGGATAGGTCTGTGGTGCATCGGATGATAAAAAGAGCCTGTAAGCGTGTAGGTATTGATGAGAGGGCATCGGCACATTGGTTAAGACATTCTCATGCCAGTCATAGTTTAGAAGCTGGATGTAATTTGAGGTTGTTGCAGCAGAGTCTCGGTCATGCCAGTGTGACTACTACTGAGAGATATTTGCACATATCGCCTGATGCTGGCAGTAGTCAGTTTATTGATTTTTAATAGTTAAACTCTTGTATAAAAGTATATTCATCATGAGACAACCAAAACTGAAAAAACCAGACAATGAAATTATTTTAATCATTGGTTTACCGCTTGTTGTAATTGTTTTTTTTTGTTTAATTTTTTTTAAAATTCCTATAGCCATACAATCTGCTTTGATATCAGCAGGTATTTCTTGGTTAATAACTTCTCAACGCAATAAGACACAATTAGTTTTTGATTTGCATAAAGAGTTTAACTCTACAGAATTATATCAAGCAAGACGGAAAGCTGAGATTTTTCTAAACAATATTAATAGGGAAAAAAAACATGAGAAAATTCTTAACTTTGAGGAAATATATAAACAATATAAAGAGGAAGAATCTAGAGCTATATGGTTAGTAGTTAGGTTCTATGAACGTCTTTGGTTAGCGATCGACAATAATCAAGTAGATTTGAAATTAACAGCCAAACTTTTTGGTCAAACCTTTAATTGGTGGTACAAGCATTATTTTAAACACCAATTGGTAACTATTGAAAATTCACAAGCTGGCAATAATATTAAAAATTTAAGACATTGGATGGATAATAATTTTAAAGAAACAAAGAATATTGAACCTACTTCCTATCCCTAATATCCAAAGTAACTTCAGCAGTAATTGCGCTCAATTTACGATCTGTTTGAGCCAGTCCCAAGGTGTTTGACGCTCGATAGACTGCACGCCTAATTTTTTATGCTTGGCAATATTTTCTGCTGCCATCAATGCGTTTGTATTGGGACAATTATGTGAATATTCTCGCCAGGCATGACCCGAAATAATCATTTCTGAGTTGACAAAAAATGCCTGTGGTTTGCTCGTGTATACATATAATCCAGCTAGAGTTTCACTTCCATGTCAATGCTGCACGAGTAACTAACAAATTCCCTTTGTTTTTGTTAACTATAAACTGTAAATGCTCTCTGGCTTCTATTCCCAAT
>JBFRWE010000093.1:0-7187 GCA_051439345.1 Xenococcaceae cyanobacterium | reverse complement strand
TCTCAATTATGCCAAGATGCCTTTGCTAAAATCCTACCCGATTCAGGAAAGGTAATACAAGTAGCATCATTTCGTAGTCGAGAACGAGCAGATTTGTTTAGGCAATTTTTAGCTCAACGAACTAGTGGTAAAGGATTAATCGGAAAACCTTCTACCATAGGAGTCGCTCCTTAACTTGACAGAAAAGTTGGTAACAATAGTATTGTTTTAGTAGTATGTTAACTTTTAATTGATAGATAGTAAGTCTATTAATCAGGTAACACGATCGATCTCAACATCTATATTTTTAAGCTCTAAAGTTTTACCTTCTGCCAATAACTTAGGTTGAGTATAAAGAGTCTCTAGTAATAAGGATGAACCTGCTACCCAAGGAGGAACAATTAAAGCACCGATAATGCCTAATACTTGCGCTCCTCCTAATACAGCTAAGAGTTGATAGAGTGGATGAATTTCAACGGAAGAACCAACTAAAACAGGATCGAGGAGGTAGGTTTCTATATTTTGGATAATGACAAATAAAAGTAGTACCCACAAAAAAGTCCAACCACCTTGGGCTGTAGCCACAATTAGCGCAGGAATTGAACCGATGACGGGACCAAAAAAAGGAATTAAATTAGTAAAGCCAGCAATTACTCCTAAACCGAGAGCTAATTCTGACAGTCCCAAAAATCCTAACCCGATACTAATAGCGATCGCTAAAATAGTAGAAACTAAAATGCGTCCCTGAATATAACCCCCCATTCTTTTGCTGACTGGTTTTATTTGCTTTGCCAAACGTTCATTCCAGGGATGGGGAAAAAGATTGATAATATCTTGGAGCAGTTCATCTGAACCAGAAAGCATATAGCCAGAGAGAATAAAGGCTAATAATAGACCAAAAACATTGCCGATAATCCCTTTCGTGACTACATAGTAACCCCCAATCAAGACCTTTTGACTGGAGCGAATCACCCAGTTAGTTAACGCCTGAGGATCGAATAACTGACTAATTATAGTCGGATTACCTGGTTCTACCATCCCAAAACGCATAGCCAAATTATCTATGAGCGATCGCACGGCTTCTAGATAAGATGGTAACTTACGTATTAATCTTTGAATTTGTTCTACTACAGTAGGACCAATTAGCAAAACTAACCCAGTCAGAATAGCAATTAGACTTAAATAAACCAAAATTGTGGCTAACCAGCGAGGAACGCCCAATTTTTGAGCCACTGCAATAATTGGTGCTAGGGTAGCTGCTATCACTACAGCAATCATTAGTACAACAATTAAGCTTCTTAATTGCCATAGCAAAACTAACAACAGACTAACAGCGACAACCAAAATCAAACTGGTTATCGAGAGAGTAATACGTTTTTCGGACATATATTCAGTGATTAGGATATAAGTTAGGAGCAAGACAGTATCTTGCCCCTACTTATCAACTATTTACTACCGATTCAGTTTCCTTTACATGATGATTATTATCGCAGTTTTCACTGTTGAGGAAACTTTTATCTAAAACTGCTTTAACAAAGCCTAAAAATAAAGGATGAGGAGTACTGGGGCGAGAGCGAAATTCGGGATGGAATTGAGTCGCAATAAAGAAGGGATGATCCTTAAGCTCAATAATTTCTACTAGACGACTGTCAGGGGATGTGCCACTAATTTCATAACCTGTTTCTAAAAATAAGTTGCGATAAGCATTATTAAATTCATAACGGTGTCGGTGACGTTCGTAGACTACTTCTTCCTGATAGAGAGAAAAGGCGAGGGTATCTTCTTTTAAACGACAAGGACATAAACCTAAACGCATTGTCCCACCTAAATCAACTACATCATGCTGTTCTGGGAGCAGATTGATTACTGGATTAGGAGTATCTGGAGCGAATTCTGAACTATGGGCATTTTCTAAATTGGCTACATTCCTTGCCCACTCAATTACAGAGCATTGCATACCCAAGCATAAACCTAAGAAAGGTACTTTTTGTTGACGGGCATATTCGATCGCCATAACTTTTCCATCAACACCACGCACCCCAAATCCCCCAGGGACTAAAACCCCACTTACATCCTGAAGATATTGGGCTGCACCATTGGCTTCGATATCCTCCGCATTAATCCAACGAAGGTTAACTTCACTATCTGTGGCGATCGCTGCATGTCCTAAAGCTTCAACTACAGATAAATAGGCATCGGTTAACTGAATATATTTACCCACAATCGCAATATTAATCTGCTTGCGAGGCAAGTTCATCCGCTTAACCAGATTACTCCATCCTGACAAGTTAGGTTGTCTCTGTTCTAGTTGTAATAATTCCAGAGTTTGTTGTGCTAATCCTTCTTGTTCTAAAATTAGCGGTACTTCATAAATACTGCTCGCGTCTCTAGATGTAACAACTGATTCTACTGGTACATCACAAAATTCAGAGATTTTTTCTTTAATTCCTGTCTTAAGAGGGCGATCGCTACGGCAAACTAAGACATCAGGCTGAATACCAATAGAACGCAATTCTTTAACCGAATGTTGGGTTGGCTTGGTTTTCATTTCCCCTGCTGCGGTGATCCAGGGAATAAGGGTAACATGCATATAAACCACATTATTGCGTCCCACATCTTTACGAAACTGGCGAATTGCTTCCATAAAAGGCAAAGATTCAATATCGCCCACAGTTCCACCAATTTCCGTAATTACCACATCAGAACCAGTGTTTCTGGCTACTCGATGAATTCGTTCTTTAATTTCGTTGGTAATATGAGGAATGACTTGTACAGTTCCTCCTTGATAATCTCCTCGTCTTTCTTTATTAATTACGGCTTGATAAATCGAACCAGTAGTAACGCTGTTGAGACGAGACATCGAAGTATCAGTAAAACGCTCGTAGTGTCCTAAATCCAAGTCTGTTTCTGCACCATCATCGGTAACAAATACTTCTCCGTGTTGGAAAGGACTCATTGTCCCTGGATCGACGTTAATATAAGGGTCTAGTTTCAGAATCGAGACAGAGTAATCACGAGATTTTAATAATCTGCCTAAACTAGCTGCCACAATACCTTTCCCAATACTGGAAACTACTCCACCAGTAATAAATACAAACTTAGCCATAGCAGTTCAGATAATTCGATCGCGCATAAAATCTAACCCGTTTATTTTGCCACATAGTTTGACTGATAGTGTTAACTAGTAGTTTGCTTTCCCCCTAACTAAATAATTTAATTAAGTAAAGCAACTTAATAGCGAGCAGCTAAAAGCTTTTACTGATTAAATCACCAATTTGTACACGAATAAGGTGATAAGCTCCTTGAGCATCGATTTTTTGATAATCTTGGGGTTGAAGGTTTAATCTTCTGATATCTTTGGGACGAATAATCAGTAATATTTGATTAGATGGCTCAAGCTTATCTTTGTGTGTTTTTAGATAGTGATTTAATTCTTTTGGATGTTTTAAAAAAGTTGCAGGATGTTGAGTGTAGAAGACAAGTGTAGGCTTTTTAAAACCAATCATCCACATTTCTTCTTGTGGTTGTTTGATCTCAACAATAGTTTGAGATATTTGTCTTAGAGGTAATTGACGATGCTCATCGATAAAAAAGGAAATAGGCAGCAAAACAAGAATAATTAAGGCCAAAAAGCTCATCAAGTTAACAGCAATTAACCAACGCCATTGTTTTCTTTGCCTAATAAATAAAAACATTCCTATCGCACCAAGACCCCAAATCAGTCCTCCTCGCCAATGCAATCCAGATTGTCTTATTAATTCTTTTAAATTAGGAATAGCAGGGTCTTTACCAATAAAATCAGGAAGATAGATAAAGGCGATCGCTAATGCTAATGCCAATAAAAAATTACCAATAACGCTGACAAGTAAACCATAATTAAGTTTCGCTTGAGAAGAACTTGTTAATTCTTGACTCCATACTCCCGTTACTAAAATAGCAGCAGCAGGAATTAACGGTAAAACATAACTAGGAAGCTTGGTAGCAGAAATAGTAAAAAAAATAAAAATACAACTAAACCATACACAAGCGAATAAACTAAATTGAGCATAGCGGGGTTGTTTACGCCAGCAAGAAACTTGCCACAATCGCCAACGAGCGATCGCATAAGGTAAGTATACTGACCAAGGGGCAAAAAATAAGAAGACAATTAGAAAATAGAAATACCAAGGTGCATCATGACCGTTAACAACATCAGCAAAGCGTTGAAAATTATGATAGCCAAAAAATGAATCGATGTAAGTTTGACCATTTTCTAAAATCACTAAAATATACCAAGGTAGAGTTAGCACCAGAAAAATCAATCCTCCCCACAGAATACTCATTTCCTCTAACACAGACCAAAATTTATCTGTGTAAAGTAAGAAAGTGAAGATAATTAATCCAGGTAAAACAATACCCACAGGTCCTTTAGCTAAAACTGCTAAAGCAATCAGAATATAAAAACTTAAATACCAGGGATGAGGAAAAGATAACCAAGATTTCTCGGTTTTTTCTACACGTACATATCCCCAAAAGAAACAAAATAGTGCAGTCCCCATACAACCACTCAACAACAAATCGGAAACTCCTGTCCGCGCCCAGAGAATCATGTGAGCATTAAAAGCTATTAGGGCTGAACCAATCCAAGCAGAAAACCACAACTGACGCTTGATTTTATCTTCTTGGTTAGTAATTTGTTGAACATTTCTTGGCGTAGCGAAACCAAAATATCTGAGGGCATAAAAGCCAAAAACCACTAGCGCGATCGCAGCTAGAGCAGAAGGAAGTCTTACTGCCCACTCGTTAACCCCAATTAATTTATAGGCGATCGCTATTAACCAGTAAGTTAACGGAGGTTTATCGAAGCGAGTTTCTCCGTTGTAATAAGGTGTAATCCAATTTCCTGTTACGGTCATTTGACGAGCAGTTTCAGCAAATAAAGGTTCCGTTTCGTCTACTAATCCCGTATTACCCAAATGCCAAATAAAAGCAAACCAATTAATTCCTAGTAGCCAAATAAAAGAGAATAACCAACAACTCTGAGGATATTTTTGCCAAGACTGCCACCACAATTTTAGATAGGGTAATTTCATCGAGAATTTTATTGAGGGAGTAGTAATCTAACAAGTTTGAATTGCGGGTTAAATCTTCTAGCTCTGAACTCCGAACTCCAAATTCCGAACTTTTTTAGCATCCATCTTTCACAAAATTGGCAGACTATTAGTATGATTTACCAGGGTAATTTATCATGCATTTTAAAAAATGACAATAGATTTATCCTGACTTCTATTTTTTGGCTAGGTCTAATAATTATCCCTGCTAATTGTCACTTAATTTGACAAACTTAGGCATTAAATCTGTTTGAGATAAGTTATTATCTTGTGGAAAATAATTAGAAGAATGCCCTGTTAAACAAATTAAAATAAAGCAGAATAATAAATCAAGCCATAGTTTAGATAATTGCTTCATTAGTTTATGCTTTAAATAACTGACAATATTTATTATCCCCCCGAAAAACAACTACGTCTTATCAACTAGGGAAAAATCACACTATCTAAATAAAATTCTTCTCTAATTTGAAGATGAGATAAAGAAATTTAATTCAAGACTAAGAAAAAACCCACTCTCTAAGCTAGAAAGTGGGGTGAACAACAAGTTAAACGCTTTTTCTTAATAAGTTGAATATAGATTTTTAGAGATAGCATTCCGTGTTTTAATCATAGGTAATTGCTCTTAATTAAAACAATAAATATCTTGCTAAAGTAAATTTTTCCTCAAAATTACTTATACCATTTAGTAAAAAAGCAGATCATAGTTTACCCATCACGAGCAACCATAATCACCGTAATATTGTCAGATCCTCCTGAAGTTTTAGCTGCTTCAATCAATTCCTTTACTGCTCGATCGCAGCTTTCGTTTTCCCCAAGATAAGTACTAATGAGATCGTCGGATACCTCTTCAGTTAGGCCATCACTACATAATAGTAATCGATCGCCCGAATGCACTTCTAATTCTTGGATATCGACCTTATATAAGTCCTTACGCCCCAAACATTGGGACAAGACGTGTCGCCAAGGATGGAATTTCGCCTGTTCTTTGGTGATTTCTCCTGATTTAAGAGCCAAACCGACCCAGGTATGATCGTCAGTAATTTGTTCTAAGTGAGCATTTCGCCAGCGATAAAGACGAGAATCTCCTACATGAGCGCACCAAGCCTGTTCACGGAAAATTAGAACTACGACCGTAGTACCCATATCACCTCTTTCTGGGTGACTGGACTGATCGTCAAGGATACTTTGGTTAGCTGTATCAATTGCCTCCTTGAGTAATTCAGTCGAAGAAATGGGAGAATCCCAATGAATTTCTAGATATTTCTGAATTTGCTCGGTAGCAATCTTACTAGCTTCCTGTCCACCAGCGTGTCCACCCATACCATCAGCTACGATAAAAAAACGTCCTTGAGGATCGTCTATCACGTAGCTGTCTTGATTAACTTCTCTTACCAGTCCTGTATCTGTAAGACCTGTAAAGCGGAATTTCATAGATAATTAGCTAAATTCTCAAAAAAATTTACATCTCTTTTAAAACATTCGATCTATGCGTTCAAGACGTTTTAATAAACGCAATAGTGCCAAAGCAGGAATTGTTCCTACTATAGTAACAATCAAGGCTACTAGTTTATCACCATTTACGAATAAAAGAGTTGCAGATAAAATCAAAGCACTAAATATTAGAGTATAGTTTGTTCCTAATTGGATTGCGCTCAGACGACGCAAAACCCTCTCTGATTCTAGGGAGCGGACGCGAATTCGCAAATCCCCTCGTTCTAGTTTTTCTATTGTATCCTCTATTCGTCTAGGTAGCCCTAAAGCACTAGTACCTACTTGAGCAGCTTGTCTGCTCAATTCATCTAAAATTGTCTTACTATTGTTGCCGTTATTACTAGTCATAAGCTGCATTGCAAAGGGTTGTGCAACCTCCATAAAATTAAATTCTGGGTCTAGACCTTTACCTACTCCTTCTAAAGTAGAAAAAGCTCGCATCACAAAAGTGAAAGTTGCGGGGAAACGAAAAGGTTGACCATAAGCTATATCATATAAATCCTCGCTGATAGCATCTACAGACTGCTCCTCGAAAGGTTTGTCCATAAAATTATCTAGCATATATTGAATCGAGCGACGAACAGGAGTCATATCTCCCGTCGGAGTTAATGCCCCTAGTTCAATCAA
>JBFRWE010000092.1:0-4284 GCA_051439345.1 Xenococcaceae cyanobacterium | reverse complement strand
CTTTAAATCGAATTGATGGCAGTTTATTTGATGAAAAAGCTGAAAAACTTCTGACAGATTATGCTGCCGAAGTATCTCCACTGTTCTATCAAGCTCAAATCGAGAAGACCTAAATTGTAAAAACAGAAGGGCTTACCAAACATATTTATTCGAGCGTTAGGTGGCGATCGTCTCTCTCGATTCTTGCCAAGTCTCTAATTCATAACCTACCAATCTCTTCGGCTGCATGGCGTACAAATCTTCTAACACTGATTCGACATCTTTAAACCTGTAATATTCTGTCAGCTTGCCGATACGATAATTAAACTGCTTGTAACGGTGTTTTAAATATAATTCTACGTTGCCCCTGTGCTGCCAAGTTCCCAGTACATCGATCGCTATTGTTGAGTAGTGCTGTTTTAAATCTCTTTCTATCTCTGGTAGTCGATCGCTTATCTTTCTACTCGTTACACCAATTTTGTGTAGGGTTTTACCATCAGCTTTTATCTGAAGAAAATAGAGAGTAAATCGAAGAATGCGCTGTAGTTGTAATTGATATATTTTGAGGTCTGCTGATTTCTCTTCTAGTAAATTTCCACCGATTGCTCTAGCCATGGCAACTGAATTAGTTAATCGATCTAGTTCTGATAGTATCAATGGTTCTTGTACTGCATTAAACTTTGATAGAGATAAACCACCAACGGGAATCTTGCCCAAGTCTGTAAAATAATATCCTTGTTGTGTCCACTCAAACAGCTTCTTTAACTCTAATTCAAAGGGAACGGTGATAATAGGATAGTCAGTAAGGCAGTATTCTCGCCACAAGTCTTTAACTAACTGAAAGTGTTTGGGCTTTAGCTGAAGATGAAAGTTATCGTATAGTGGCAGTGATGGTAGCTTGCCTTTTCTAACCCTTAAGCAGGTTTCTCCAGAGTGGTCAAAATGATGTTGTTTGATTTTCCCCTTCTTTGCCGTTAGTTGTGAATCGCAGAAGGGACAAACCAAGTTAGTTTTACCCGAATTTACCTCTTTAATTGTTATCAGTTCTCCAAGAGGATTGACTCCAAACTTTAAATACCACATTAACTAAGAACAGATATACCAAACAGTTATATAGTATATAAGTTCTATACTTTTAAATCTAGGCTAGAACTAGCGGAAACCGAAGGATTTACACGAGTTCTAGCCGTACTTAGGGTTACTGAGTGGATATCTTGTCTTTAATGGACTGATAGACGATCTTATCTCTGAGTTTTTCTTCTTTCAGTTGTAACCTCAAGATTTGCACCTGAAGCATAGCTGAATGTTGTTGGCGATCATCTATGAAGCGAGCGATGGGAATTAATTGATGTTCGCTCTTTCTCAAATCGGTCATCGTTACCTCCATTAGAGATCTAGGAAATGTTTAAAACGAGTCTTGGACTTATTAAAGGTTCTACTTGTTGGCAAAGTAAGCATAAGTGCCAATAGTAGCAGCTAAAAACCAACCTAAAAAGAGAACGCTAATTAATGCAATTGTCATGATATTTCTCCAAGGGTGAAATACTAATTGGGTTTGCATTCACAAGTTAACAAATATGTCTAGCTCTTTTAATGTTTTTTAATAAAAATGGAAAATTGTCACATTTAGCAACAGACCTCTCAGACTTTTAATTTATTTGAAAATTGCTGTCATGATTGTTTCTGACTTACGTTGTCCAATTTTTTTCGTCAGATTGTATACACTACGACTTGGTGATTATGAGAAGATACTGGAGCTAATTGATGTTTATGAGTTCGAGATTGTTAAGCGATCGACCAACAAAAAAACCCAGTCACCACATGAGTAACTGGGCTTGACTATTAATCTAGATGACTAGCATTCGTTATCCTTATTTTCACTGTTACTTATTTATTCAATTTCAGTCGGGATATCAAATTAAAAATAATTTGTATAGTACTATTGTGACTTTATTATGAGATTGGTTATGAGATTTATTATGAGATTTATGAGTTTATAGATTAGTTATTTAAAGTAATTTTGAAGATAGAAGGTAAATAATAAATTTAAATTACACCAATTAATAATTTGGAGGTTAAGTTATGCTACTTTCTACTTTTGAACTGCTTTTAAAACCTATTACTCCCACACCAGGAACAATTAGCGGTTCCGACCGAGGAATTTTGCAAGGATACTTCTTAAATATTTCTAATCCGAATAATTCTAATCTAAGAATCAGACTGCGGTACAATTTAACGGCAACAAGTCCCCCAGTTAATCCGTCCCAACTATTACCTATTCTGGATATTAGCGGCTCAAATGACTTTTCAATTCCTTTGGTAGCTGATGGACTTAATCGCTTCCGATATGATTTTGTATTAAACGCAGGTGATACCGCTCTGGCAATTCTTCAACCAGATATACGTAATCTAAACCCAGCGACCGATAATTTGGAAGTTCGAGGATACGTCGAAGTATTTTTTCTATTGTCTTTCTTTCCTTTTCCTGGTTCTCCGCCGACTCGTCAACTACTAGTAACACCAGAACATCGCGGAACCTTCTTACCATCTCCTAATGAGAGCGAAAACGAAGAGTTCGATCAACTTATTGTATCGCTCCCAACTTCCACTGGAGCAAGTCTTCTAAATGTAGACTCAATTTTTAACCCCATATTCGAGACACCGACCCCAATACCAAATCCTCTGCCACAACCAACTATTCCGACAGGTTCGGTTTCTAATAATAACGGCTCTAATATTGAGCAAGCGGAAACCTGGCAACAGATTTTGAGTGTTATGGCTCAAAAAATCGATTCCCTTGAGACTCGTCTAAGTTCTGAAAAAACCTAGACCTCATTACATAGACATATAGCTTTTAGCTCTATCAATAGTCTCTTGGTTTTTAACAGACTATTGATGAGTTTAATTTATTCTTCTGAATTTAAAAATATAGATTTAAATACTATCTCTGATATGGCTATAAGTTAAATATGATGAAAAATATCCAATTTCAGTATCTCTCAAAAAGTTGGGTTGCCATTAATCCAAATCCTAGAGGCATAATTCAATTTATAGGAAGTTTTGTGTTTGGTTCATTTCCAATCAACTCCTACAAGTTTTTATTTAAAAATTTATTTGAACGAGGATATACAATTATTGTCTTTAGATTTCCTTTTAATCCTTTAGAATTCGCTCATTGGAAAGTTGCTACCAAATTAATTAAACAAGAATATAATCTAAGAGTTGAAATTATCAAAAAGCTTACACAAGAAGGAAATTTATCTAGTCATAATTTAGAAATATATCTGAATGATGCTAACTATTATTGGTTGGGTCATAGTTTAGGATGTAAATATATTAGTCTGTTAGAGATTTTAAGTAACGATCCAACTCAACGCGAATCAATTATTCAGAATGCTCTTGGCTCTCGCTATGACGAGACATTAAAACCTCTTATTAAATCTGTTGACGAAGCCAGAAAATGTACCGAACAAAAAATTAGCGAATTACTAGCTAAACCCATTAATATTGGCAAGTTTTTTATTAAAGATCAGCCTTCAATACTATTAGCACCTGAAGTTAGTAATACAGTAACAGTAAATGGAGTGACTATTCCCACCGCCAATCCGCTTCCTAACTTGGAGTTACTTGTACGTCCCAATGCTAGAGAAACCAAATGTATGATTGCTCAAAGTAAAGATCTTTTTAATCTAACAGGAATGATTTCTTTTGCTCAAGATTGTATTGCCAAAGATGATGTCACTTTTTTTATTCAACAATTACACCAGCGAGATTGTTATTTTCTTCATCAAGAACTATCGGGTTGGCATTTTGAACCAAATGGTATACAAGTTGAATGCCTGACAACCATAATCGATCGATTTTTTAAAAAACTAAGGCAAAGACAAAATGATATAGCTGGTACGGTAACGAACTAATTTCTAATCCCCCTTCTCGTTACAGTCAGTCAGAGCAATTAGAGATATTAGATAATCATCCTTTCTTTACTGGTGTTTGTCCTAAATGTGGACATCGGTTTGATAAGAATAATCCTCCAAAGGTGCATTGGGATTGTCCCGTTTGTGATTGGGTGGATGATTCAGTTCATTGAGGCGATCAACTGTTTCAAACTAACAAAGGTAATTTACTAAGATTGGTTAAAGGTTGTATATCTTCTAGAAATCTATTCGTATTATAAATGGTATATGGATAAATTAACTCTTTGTAGTTATAAGTTATGCACTTACCCCAAATACCAGGCTTAGATAGAGCTTCCAGCGAATTCCTATACGGGCTTTTCTTAATTCTTATTATCGTCAGTTTTCT
>JBFRWE010000091.1:0-4919 GCA_051439345.1 Xenococcaceae cyanobacterium | reverse complement strand
AACTCAAGAAAGCACTTTTAAAAATGATAATCATTCTTAAAAATGAGGATTTTATTTTCTGGAAGTCCCTTATTAGTGTTGGTACATTGCGCGATCGCGACCGCGCAAGTTGAGATCAAGTCCTATGTTTGAGATCTTCTCATAACCAATTACCAATTAAGATAAAAGGAGCCCAGTAGTAAGGATGATTGAATTGAGTCGAATTAATTAATGTCAATTGAGATTCCCGTAAAGCTCTAGTTTTACTAATGGGAACTTTCGGTTGAGTTAATTGCTGATAGAAAGTATCGATCGCTAAAGCGGTAGTTCGATCGTTGACTGACCACAAAGTAGCCAAAGTACTCCTAGCACCAGCCCTAACCGCCATCCCAGCCAAACCCAAAGCTGCTCGGCGATCGCCTACTGCCGTTTCACAAGCACTCAGTACTAAAAGTTCGATCGCATTTTGTTGTTGCAGATTTTGAGTTTGGATAATGGAATTGAGTTGATTGATGTGAATACGGCTGTCCCAAGCTAACAAAAAAGTATCTTCTAGAATAGAGCTAAACTGACCATGAGTGGCAATATGAACGATGGGATACTCAGTAGACTTCATCGTTGCTTGTAGGGCTTCCTGAGTAAATTCTCGATCGATTAAGACGGTACTATCTAATTTTTGTTGGATATCTTCTAATTCAACTTTGACATAATCTAAAGGTGCAAAACCTTGTCTCTCTTCGGTTAACCCTGCTGCTAAAGTTTTTAATTTTAATTCTTTTAAAGGACGAGGAGCTAATAATTGTAATCCTGGTGTCAGAGCAATATTATACTTCTCAATTAGATAATCTTCTCCATCGTGCAAAACTCCCATCGGAATATTACGAAAACTACCATCTGCTACAAAGACTAAAGTTTCAATGTCACGAGCGACTAAATCTTTTAAAACAGGACGAATTAACCAATCATATAAATTTTGGGCAGGTTCGCGAAATAGACGCTGACTTCTAATGACAACAGTTTGACGCAGTTGTTCGATTTCTGCTTCTAGTTTTGCTTGAGAGATTTTCGTCGAGTAGTGATGTAGAGGTTCTCCTGAGAGACTGACAATTATTTCTAAGCGATCGCCTAAAATAATGGGATAGACTACGGCTGCTTGAGGATCGATATTTTCGATTGAGGTAGGTATGGCATCTAAGCAAGCTTCGCGAAAGAAATTATTTAACTCAGCTAGTTGTAAAGATTCGATCGTATCTCTGGCTTGGATTAAATTGGCTTGACTAACTGGTTGATTATTTTGAGGTTGTAGTAGTAATCTGACTAACTCTCGATAGACAGGCTCAACACTATCGCGAAAAGAATATTGTACATCAACGTTAGTTAAGACTAAATCGCTACGAAGAGATTCTAGGGCATTAACGGCTGAGGTGTAAGCAGCGATCGCACTCTTGGTATTGTTTTGAACTACTAACAGCCTACCCAACTGCCACTGCCATTGATAAATAAGCTCGACTTCATTAATTCTTTGAGCTAATTCGATAGCTTGCTCGGTATATTTTTGACCCGATAACCATTGTTGCTGTTGTTCGGATAAATGACCGAGTATCCCCAAAGCATAAGACTCTGCTTTAATATCTTGGAGTTGTTGAGCTTGTTGAATAGCTTTGGCTAATAAATTTTGAGATCGATCGAGATAACTTTTATTAACGGACTCTTTTGCCACTAGATCGATTAAACTTTTAGCCAGATTAACTTGAGCATAAATCGATCTTCGATTTGCTGTGGCAGATAAGTCAGTAACATTAGTTTGAATTTCGGGAAGTAAATTTTTAGCTGGGGATAACTGTTCCTCAGCAATTAAGGTACTAAGTTGATTTAGTTGAGCTTCTACTTTCAGTAAAGGTTGGGAGGTAGTTGCTGCTGCTTGTTGATAGAAAGCATAAGCTGGAGTAGTTGCTGAATTACGTCGCCTAATTGCTACCTGCCGATCGCTAAAAGCTCTTACTGTATTTCCTAGACTGAATAAAGTTGCACTGCTTTCTTCGGGCAAATTGAGTTTTTGAGAAATAGCCAAACTCTGCTCTAGTAATTCTTGAGCATCATCCAGATTACCAGTAACTTGCAGTGCGCTTCCCAAACTCCTCAATCCTGCTATTTTTAGCCTGGAATCGGTTTGTTCTTGTAGTTTTGAGGCAATTTGTTCTAGTAATTTTTGAGAGCGTCTATACAATCCTAAGCTCTGCAAAGCTTGAGCATGATTAATCTGACTTCCCAGAGTGCCAATTTCATCTCCAGCTTGTTGATAAATCTCAGCAGCTTGTTTCCAACTCTCAATAGCTGCTTCTATTTTGCCCATAGCTAACTGCAATCTACCCTGAGTATTGATAGCTTGAGCGTATATTACTAAGTTTTGAGCTTTTAATTCTGGCTCAGATTCTAAAATAGCTAAGCTTTGAGATAGGTATTTGTTTGCTGCTTGCCAATTGCCCTGTTTCTGACTACTTAAGGAGAGATAACTTAGACTGAGAGCTTGATTAATCAGATTTCCTTGAGCCTGATATTGCTGATATGCCTTTTGCCAAGTAGCTGTTGCTTCAGTATATCTACCTGCTCCATAGGCAATTTTACCCTGTTGTAGCAAAGTAGAGTTAGAGATCGATCGCGTTTCTGTTGTTACCAAAGTCGATCTTGCTACTGCTGGTGTTACAGGTGCGATCGCACCTAAAGCTAATAAAGCCCAGCAAAAACTATGATAAACAGAATTTTGACTTCTCTTGGTTCTTAGGCTATTCCACATCTGATTTTCCTGTTAATAAATAGTATTTGTTTTGTTTAAGAGGACAAGAGAATTAGCTCGTCAATTTCTCTTCGCAAGCCAAGCAAAGTTTGCTTATATAGTTCCCAAAATTGGTATGTAGATAAAAGTTTTTCGGAAAAATTAATAAATAATACTGACTACCAATGGTTCAGCAATATTTGGGAACAATGAAAAAGTCTTGTTAGCGACATCTCATATCCGATCTGTCTATGCCTTATCAAAGCATCCGCCAACATAATGAAGAAGATTGTGGTGCTGCTTGTCTTGCGATTATTGCTAAACAGTACGGACGTAATTTTAGCCTTAACCATATGCGCCAAGCTATTGGTACAGGGCAACTCGGAACTACGATGCTGGGATTGCGTAAGGGTGCAGAAGCACTTAACTTTAATGCTTATCCTGTCCGTGCTACTTCTGAGTTATTAGAACAACTAGATCGAGCTCCTTTACCAGCTATTATTCATTGGAAAGGTAATCACTGGGTAGTTTTGCATGGACAAAAGGGCAAAAAATATGTGGTAGCCGATCCTGCGGTGGGTATTCGTTATTTAACTCTGACTCAATTACAAGAGGGTTGGAGTAACGGCGTAATGCTGTTATTAGAGCCACAAGAAGACTTTTTTGGACAAGCTGATGATGAAGTTGAAGGCTTTTGGGGGTTTCTGAAGCGGTTACGTCCTTATCGCCTGATTCTGGTAGAAGCATTATTGCTTAACTTGGTAGTAGGACTATTGTTACTCACTACACCGATACTAATTCAAATTCTGACTGATGATGTTTTGGTACGGGGAGATAGTCAACTTTTGCTGAGAGTTGCCGTTGCTATGGCAATAATGAATTTAATTGCCAGTGGTTTGGAATTAGTCCAAGCTAATCTGATTGCTCATTTTGGTCAACGTCTGGAATTAGGACTAGCATTAGAATTTGGTCGTCAAATTCTTCGTTTACCTCTGACTTACTATGAAACTCATCGCAGTAATGAAGTAGTTAGCCGTCTGCGGGACATTCGGGAACTCAATCAGCTTCTTTCCCAGGTATTGTTGCAACTACCTGTTATGTTTTTTACTGGAGTAGTTTCTCTGGGCTTAATGCTGTTTTATAGTATTAAGCTAACTTTTGTTGTGGTGACAATTTCCCTGTGTATGTCCATCTCTACAATTTTGTTTTTGCCTATCTTACGACAAAAGACCCGCTCTGTAATAGTCGCCGATGCAGAAAATCAAGGACTGTTACTAGAATCTTTTAAAGGTGCATTAACTCTCAAAGCTATTAACGCTGCACCTCAAGCTTGGGAAGAAATACAAAATCGTTTTGTTCGCTTTTCTAGTCTTAGTTTTCGCACTATTCAAATTGGCATTATTAATCTTGTCTCTTCTCGTTTGTTCTCCAATTTGGGTACTATTGCCGTGCTTTGGTATGGCGGTACTCTAGTTATCGAATCTCAATTAAGTGTTGGGCAATTAGTAGCGTTTCATAGCTTAAATCGCAATTTAATTTTATTAATTGCTTATGTAGTTAGTTGGGTAGAAGAATTTACCAGAGTTAGAACTGCTGCTGAACGCCTGACAGAAGTAATCAATACCATTCCCGAAACCGAAGATAATAATCGCAAGCATTGGGCAGAACTCTCAGGAGATGGCGATATTGTCTGTACTAACCTCAATTTCTATCATCCAGGCAATGAAAATTTATTTAGTGATTTTTCTCTCACTATTCCTGGTGGTAAAGTTACTTCTATTATCGGTCGATCGGGTTGTGGTAAAAGTACTCTAGTTAAATTAATTGCGGGATTATATTCTGCTAATTCTGGTAATATCCGCTATGGTAACTATAATCAACAAGACCTAGATTTAGAATCTCTGCGAACCCAGGCAGTCCTCGTACCCCAAGACGCTTATTTCTGGAGTCGCACCATTGTTGATAATTTCCGTTGGAGTTTTCCCTCTGTCAGTTTTGAGCAAATAGTCCAAGCTTGTCGCCTTGTAGAAGCAGATGATTTTATTAGCCAAATGCCCAACAAATACGACACTATTTTAGGCGAATTTGGCGCGAATATTTCTGGGGGACAAAGACAGCGGTTAGCTTTAGCTAGGGCAATTGTTACCAATCCTCCCATTTTAGTACT
>JBFRWE010000090.1:0-4412 GCA_051439345.1 Xenococcaceae cyanobacterium | reverse complement strand
GCTACAAATGAACCCCCAACATCTAAACTCGCATTCTCACCAAAAATAATACCGTTGGGGTTAAGAAAAAATAAATTGGCATTACCATCTAAAACCCCTAACACTCCTTGAATATCAGAGATATTATTCCCTGTAACTCGACTGAATATATTAGCAATACCATCAGGATTAGCAAAGTAAGCTTCTTTTCCTACTTCTACATTAAACTCTTGGAAACTGTGGAAAAGATTAGCATCTCGAATAGCACCGCCATTGATAGTATCGCGATTACCGCTACTCTCAACTACTGAATTTTCTGCTCCTAAACTAGAATCAGGAGTGATTTGAGCTACAGCAGCACCAGGTATTAAGGTTAAGAAGACTAAACAAGATATTATTTTACTCATGATTGACAATTGCCCTTCTGACTTCTAACTTCTAACTTCTGACTTCTGACTTCTGACAGGATTGAGTATGAGTCCAAGCAACGCTATATCTTTCCATCGAATTAGCCTATGCAGAAATTATAGAAGACAACTTTCACATTTTTGTTGTAGCTAAGTTAAGTTATGAAACGTTAACTTGACCCAAAAACTATTTTTTTTGTAGCTTTGTATACAGAAGTATTTTTTATTTATGCTTAAACGTACTTTCAAGTAATGAGGAAGACATGATGACTACACTCAAACAAAGCGAGCAAAAATCCTCAGTGCAATGGTGTTCGATTCCCCTTAATAGGACTCAAGCAAGAACAGGTATACCTCAACCCCAACCAGATACTTGGGTGCAACTGTTGGAATTATTCAATCCTTATTGTCATGACGAAGCCTTGCTGCTTTGTCAAATATCAAATTGGGAGTGGGTTGCTTGGATTCCCGACCATGGTGAAGCTATTATCAATATTGAGCAATTTTGTTGTCCTACCAGCTAAACAAGTTTGTTAGAGCGGTTAGTCAATAATATTTTTGATAATCTGCTCCGTGACTCGATCGCTAATAGTAACTTTGCCTATGGTGGTGGGCAGAATAAATCTCACTTTACCTGCTTTGACTTTCTTATCACTTTGAAGAGTTGTTAAGATAGCGTCTATATCCAACTCCGCAGGAATTTTAGTAGGTAATTTTGTTTTAGCAATCAATCGATCTTGGCGATAGGCTTCCTCTTCTGTCCATAATCCCATGACAGTAGCAATTTTTCCTGCTGCAACCATACCTATGGCTACTGCTTCTCCGTGAACAAATTGTTGATAGTTGGTTAAACTTTCTACTGCATGACCAATAGTATGACCATAGTTTAAAATTGCTCTTAATCCTGCTTCTTTTTCATCTTGGCTAACTACATCTGCTTTAGCTTGAGTAGAACGAACTAAAATTGTTTGTAATAATTCTTGATTAATAGTATCAAAGCTATCAATATCTTTCGCGTTTTCTAGTTTGGTAAATAAATCTGCATCCCAAATAATGCCATATTTAATTACTTCTGCCATTCCTGCCCGAAATTCTCTTTCTGGTAAAGTTTTTAAGACACTAGGATCGATTAAAACTAATTTAGGCTGGTAAAAAGCACCAATCAGATTTTTACCTTGAGGATGGTTAACTCCCGTTTTTCCTCCTACAGAAGCATCTACCATCGCCAACAAAGAAGTAGGTACTTGAACAAAGTTGATACCTCTTAACCAGGTAGCAGCAGCAAACCCAGTCATATCACCAATTACTCCACCACCTAAAGCAACTAGTGTAGAAGAACGTTCTAAATGATTTTCTAAAGCAGTATCATATACTTGCTCGATCGACTGAAGCGTTTTGTGGGGTTCTCCTGCTGGTATTAAGTGATTATAGGTTTCAAAACCAGCATTTTCTAGAGATGTAATGCAAGATTGACCATAGTGAGCAAAAATCTCTGGATTAGACACAAGCAATACTTTTTTACCTAAATTCAGCTTCTTCATCTCGTTGCCTAGTTGAGTAAGACTACCAGATGAAATTAAAATATTGTAAGAATTTGTAGGTAAATTAACGCTGATAGTGTGCATAAACAGTCCTAGAAAGCAAGAAACTATAACTAAAATACCTCACTCAAGAGTACAATAACAAAATAAACATTTATATATGATTCTTTAAGGAGATTTATAGAATGGGTGGAGTTATTGCTTTCGTTTTGTTTATTGGTCTTTATACAGGAATTGCCCTTGGTCTTTACTTTGGCTTCCGTTCCATCAAATTAATTTAGCTTAAATAGCCCACCTAAACTACTAATTTGGGTGGGTTATGACAACTGTTTAAGTTCAATCAAATTACCATCAGGAAAATTTTTGGTAAGCTTGATAGTTGGATACATTGAGGCGAGTGTATGGCGGTTCTCGAATTAGTGAAACACACCTTGGTTAAGATAAGTTCGGAGTTTGGAGTTCGGAGTTTGGAGTTCGGAGAGACCTTCGGTAGTCGCTTCGCGGACGGAAAATTTTGTATCTCACCTATTTGAGAAAGGCTAGAGATGGATTCAAATTTCATAAGCCATCGATGTTTGTTTTAAAATAAAAACTGAAATAGTAAAGAACCAATACTACTTACAAATTTACCAAAACTACCTGCTCCTCGTTTGTTTTTTCCCTGTCTTTCTTCTCTTTGGCTAACCATTTCTATCCCTTGCAAAAATTCTTGGGTTGCTTGATAACCTAGTTGATTGTCTTGTTCTTGGAATAGTTTAGCTGCCAATTCCCCACTCATTCTGGCTTTGGCTCGCCGATCGAGATGAAATTGGGTTAATCCTAGGGCAAGATAGGCTGGGGCAAATTCCTTATCAATACTTATAGCACGATTATAATGCTCGATCGCTACTTGATAATTTCCTCTTTCTGCTTCTCTTAATCCCCAACGATGAAATTGTTCTGGTTTACCTGCATAATCAAGAATCCCTTGCGCGCCTTCTAGATAAGCATTATTAAGATCGATATCCGTTAAATTTGCACTAGTCAAATAAGTATTGCGTAGATCCGTCCCTTCTAAATTAGCCCCTTCTAAATTAGCTCCCACTAAATTGGCTCCATAAAGTGATGCTCCTGCTAAATTGGCTCCTCGTAAATCTGCACCAGCTAAATTAGCTTGACTCAAATTAGCTTGAGTCAGATTTGTACCTGCTAAATCTGCTCCAGAGAGATTCGCCATAACTAAACCAGCATTACTAAGATCGCAGTTGGAACATTTTTTAGTAGCCAAAAGTTGATTGAGATGATTGAGGTTTTCTGCTTGAGTAGGGAGAAGTAAGCTAAAAGTAGTTAATGTGGCGATAATTCCAATGATTTTTAAAGATGATAAAGAAAATTTCGAGGTAATCAATGTTTTCTGTTCGATCATGACCAATAGCAACTAAGCAAAGATTCCGCCATTTTAGCCTTTTGTTTAATTTGTACCAGGGTAATTCCTACAGTAGGAAGTAGTGAGTAGTGAGTAGGCAGTAGTTATTTCTAGTGAAGCAAAGAATAAATTTGGTGAAATTATATTTTTATTTTTAACAATACTAGTAATTAAGTACTTAAACAGAAATAGCCTTTTGTGTTAACTTGCGCTCCCGCATTAAGAGAAACAAAGGCAGTCCGAAGGAAAGACCAACTGTAAGATTAGCAATAACATAAACCCAGAGATTTTCCATTTTTAGACGTGTACCTTCTACCCAAACCAATACCCAAAAAACAAACGATGAGACAATTACATCTAGGGCAAAACAACTAGAAATATGATTCACAAAAAGTTGTTCAAAAAATAATTTTAGATCGAAGCCACGATCGATCACAAAAGGAATTAACTGAGAATAAGGTAAAACAAATCCTAATACACAACCCAGAAGATATATCGTTTGAATCATAATTAACAACTGTACCAGCGGTTCGCAAACCGCCCCTACTAACAACTAACAAAAGTTTATATATCTCCTCATACCTTGTCTTATCTAATCTTCAGAAAAATGTTATATTTTTGCGATCGATTAAAAATGTTTCCCACATTAATAGCATTCTGCTAAAAAAACTAATAACTAATAGCTTTTTTAAAATAAATCTCGATAAGCTTTTGGTGTAGTCTTCAGATATTGCCGAAAGACTCTGGTAAAATGACTTTGGTTTTGAAAGCCAACTTCTTGGCTAATTTCAATAATCGGTAAATTTGTTTGCTGTAATAATTTTTGGGCTTTTTCCAGACGACATTTAGTTATATATTGATGAGGTGCAAATCCAGTAGATTGTTTAAATAAACTAGCAAAATAATGAGTGCTTAAATTTGCTATGGCTGCTAATTTAGTTAAAGTCAGGTTCTGGTCTAAATGTTCGTGGATATATTCTCTAACTGCTTTTAACTTATAGGGAGCTAATCCACCAGAATATTCCTTAATCTGAGGTTGAACAGAACAATAGCGTCGTAATAAATGCATAGAAAGTGCTG
>JBFRWE010000089.1:0-5786 GCA_051439345.1 Xenococcaceae cyanobacterium | reverse complement strand
AAAAAATTTCTTCAACCTATTTACACTCTAAAACACAAATTCTTATATTTTTTTCATTAATCGCTTGGTATTTAATAGTGTTTGTGGTAAGTCGGGGCGGTACGCCACCCGCCCCTACTGTTGATTTTAATATCGCGACTTTTCATACATTGAGTAAATAAATCTGTAGTCAAGGCTTGTTCTACAGGATAAATACCAGGCTTTCTTAACTTTTCTGCTAATATTAATTCGGCAATACTACCTGTCCCTGCACCAGCCGCGATCGCCGTATTCTCATGAGTCATAGTAGTAATATATTTTGCTTTTTTATTACTGTGTTTACCACTAATTTCTGCCCTCATTGCCACCCCAATCCCACTAAATCTATCCGTTACAGAAGTCATGATATAACTAACACGAGAAAAGAATTCAATTCCTTTATCACTTTCGATCCAAGCAGAAGGAAAAACATGGGCAGTAATCCAAGTAAGGTGATTATATAAATCGGGAACTGAACCGAATTTAGTAATTACTGTTTTTACATGAAAAGAGTCCGCAAAAGTATAAGTTTCAGGGACATCAAACCAATAAACACCAGTCTTACCATAGGGAGAAGGAAATTCAATACTCTCTCTTGCTGTATAGGGAAGAATGGTTTGCCATTTGCCATCAATCCAAGCAGCAAACTGTTGTCTCAACCCTAAAAAAGTTGTTCTCATTACAGTCAAACCAGCACCACCAGAACCAGCAACAACATAACTTAAATGAATCTTTTCTGGATTATCTAATTGTTCTACTCCCTGACGTACCATGCTATTAGAAATACCAGGAAAAATACCTGTATTGAGGATAGCTGTTACTCCAGATTTTATTGCTGCATCTTGATACTGCACAACTCGCTCATAAAAGGAACGATGATCGCTAACATCAAGATAATTTACCCCTTGTTCTATACAGTTTTTTAAAACTCTACCATCACGGACATGAAAAGGACCCGCACAGTGAACTACTAAATTATAGGAGGCGATCGATCGTTTTAAGCCCTCTGTATCTGCTAAATCTAAAGCTAAAAATTTAAGAGGAGATTCTATTTTCTCTTTTATTTGTCTAGATGTAACGGTAACTTCTGCATCTGTATGATTAGCAATGTCTAAAGCAACACTTTTACCAATGCGTCCACAACCACCAATCACTAAAACTTTTTTGCCCATCAAAATCTATCTGGTAAAGTAATTTGGGGATTATTATAATTATATGTCGTTTCTTGAAGCCTTAGAGAACTCAAATAAGTTATTACAATATCTGTTTCTGCATTTTAATATGTGGTACACCAGTTGATGAAGATGCAAACACTTCACCCATAATCTCAAAACCATATCTTTGATAAAACTTCATTTTGGCAACTCTAGCATTAAGAGTAACAAGACTTGCCCCTTGGTTAATTGCTACCTCAGTCAATGTTTTCAGGATCAATGTTCCTAGTCCCTGTCTTTGGTATTCTGGCTCGACAACCATCTGACAAATCTGAAATTCATCGGCACTTTTTCGATCTAATCTGCCATAAGCTAATATCTTATTTTGCGGTTTATTGGTAATTACAAGATGGAGATGTTGTTTTTCTTGGAGATTAAATATTGATTCAAAGGGAATATTATGTTTTTGGTAAAAGAGACGATATCTAAGTTTAGTAGCCTGTTGATATTCAAGACTACCGTAATCAACAAATTTTAATTGGTAGTTCTTAGTTTCTAACATCAGGATTTATCTTGAGTTTGTTTGAATAAGATATAGGCTTGTCGAGAAATTGCCGAAATCTCAAGCAAAAATTTGTGGCTTTAGGTTAGATGATTTAGGCATGGCAGACTTATATACACACGCACACACCAATCAAAGCTTGCAGTAGCGTTCCATCTTTAACCCCCATCAGGGAAATATCTTAAGCAAAATATTAGTCTTAAAGTTTATTCACGGTTTGGCAATGTATAGATCCTCTCCGATAAAGGTTCAGCATTAATGCTCAAAGAAGAATAGTAAACAATAGTGAGGAATGGTAAAGTTAGAGTAATCACAGCAATGATACTTCCTAATATTCCTGCCCACCTCTGGTGAGGAGAGTCAGGGTTGCTGCTTACTTGCTCGCTTGATTCCATATTAAAGAAAGGTTTTAAAAACGCCCTGTTCTGAGAAACTTTAGGTATAGTTTTTAAGTCTACACCCATATATAATTTTAACGATTTATTTTGAATAGTTGGTGTTCTTTGCAACTATTCTTATTGACATTTTCCCTGGCTAGACCTTTCAAGGTTATTTTTTTAACAAAGATAAAAATCTTGACTACAATTAGAACGAAAGAATCTGAATGGGTGAGACGAAAGTGTAAAATCATACAGGGATTAGGTTTTAGAGGATGTCTGAGGGAGAAAACAACCGTTGTTTTTGGCTTATTACCATTTACAGCCAGGCTCAAACTGTATTTAAGATCTTTTAATTATTATCATCAAAATGAAGAAAATTTTGCTTACAGGGGTTACAGGACAAGTTGGTCAAGAATTACAAAAAACCCTTGTTTCTATAGGAGAAATAGTCAGTGTCAATCGTCAGGATTTGGATTTAACGAAACCAGAACTAATCCGCAGTGCGATCGCTGAGCTTAAACCCGATATAATTGTCAATGCAGCAGCTTATACAGCAGTAGATAAGGCAGAAAACGAGCCTAAATTAGCTACAGCAATTAATGGTGTCGCTCCGACGATTATGGCTGAGTCGGCACAAAAACTAGGTGCCACTCTAGTTCATATTTCTACAGATTATGTGTTTAATGGTCAAAATCATCTTCCTTATACAGAAGAAGATCTTCCCGATCCTTTAGGAGTCTATGGAAAATCAAAATTTATGGGAGAACAAGGAGTTAGAAATAATTGCGATAACTACATAATTCTTCGTACTGCTTGGGTTTATGGTTCTCGCGGACATGGCAACTTTGTTAAAACTATGCTCAGACTAGGTGCAGAAAGGGAAGAATTGCGGATAGTTGCCGATCAAATCGGTTCTCCCACTTGGTCTTACGATATTGCCGATCGTATTACTCAACTTCTTGCTAATTCAGCTATGGGGACTTATCACTTTGCTAATAGTGGCGTAGCTAGCTGGTATGATTTTGCTGTAGCTATCTTTAGTGAAGCTCAAAAATTAGGCTTCCCTCTTGCTATCAAAGAGATTATCCCAATTACTACTGCCGAATATCCCACCTCTGCTCAACGTCCTGCTTATTCTGTTCTTTCTAAAGTAAAAATCTCGCGAACTTTGGGTAATTACCCACCCCACTGGTATCAATCTTTACAAAAAATGTTGGCAGAATGGCGATCGCTAAAGTAGATTTCTTGACTGATTTGATTTTTCGAGGCATTGTATAGTCGGGAGTTTTTTCAAAATAAGTTTGATGAAAGCAATTATTCTCTCTGGTGGTAAAGGAACTCGCTTACGCCCCTTGACTTATACTGGCGCAAAGCAATTAGTACCTGTAGCTAATAAACCAATCCTTTGGTACGGAATTGAGTCGATTGTGGCTGCGGGTATCACAGATATCGGTATTATTATTAGTCCAGAAACAGGAGGAGAGGTAGAAGCGAAAACAGGAAATGGCGATCGCTTTGGGGCCAAAATAACTTATATTCTCCAAGATAAGCCTTTAGGACTTGCTCATGCAGTTAAAGTTGCTCAGCCTTTCTTAGGGGATTCTCCTTTCGTCATGTATTTAGGCGATAACTTAGTCCAAAGTGAATTGGATCTATTTTTAGATAAATTTCAAGCTAACCATCTCGATGCTTTAACGTTACTCTGTGAGGTAGACAATCCTAGTGCTTTTGGTGTGGCGAAGGTAGATGCCCAAGGAAAAGTATTGCAATTAATTGAAAAACCTCCTGTCCCACCTTCCAATTTGGCCTTAGTCGGAGTCTATTTATTTTCCCCTGCTATTCACGAAGCGATCGCTCAAATCAAACCTTCTGCTAGAGGAGAATTAGAGATAACTGATGCTATACAGTATCTAATAGATCGACAACAAAACGTTGACTCTTTTCGTTTAGATGGTTGGTGGTTAGATACAGGAAAAAAAGATGATTTACTCGCAGCTAACCAAATTATTTTAGACAGTTGCCTAGATCTAAATATCGAAGGGGAAATTGATGCTCCTAGCAAAATTAGTGGTAGAGCTCACATCGGTTCTGGCTCTCGTATTATTAATAGTACAATTAGAGGACCTGTAAATATTGGGCAGAATTGTCAGATCGAAAACTGCTTCATTGGACCATACACTAGTATTGCTGATGAGTCTACCTTGATAGATGCAGATATTGAGCATAGTGTTATTCTCAAAGGAGCAAAAGTAATTGGTATTCACCAGCGTATTGTAGATAGTCTAGTTGGTGAAAGAGCGCAGCTTAAGGTAGCACCTCAACGTCCCAAAGCCCTTAGATTTATGATTGGAGATGATTCGCAAATTGAATTAATTTAGATTGTCAACTTATCTCCTAGCTAAATAAAAGAAGCTATTGGTCATTAGAATTTAGACAAACAATTAAGGACAAACTTTAATGGCATCTGTAAAACAAACTAATTCTCGAAAAATCTTAATAACTGGTGGTGCGGGGTTTATTGGCTCTAATTTTGTCCATCACTGGTGTAAGAATTATCAGAGCGATCGCCTAGTAGTTTTAGATGCTCTTACCTATGCTGGCAATCGCAATAATATTGCCTCTTTAGAAAAAACTGCTAATCTTTTATTTGTTCAAGGGGATATCTGCGATCGCTCTTTAGTCGATCGGTTACTAACAGAAGAAGAGATTGATACAGTAGCTCATTTTGCTGCCGAATCTCATGTCGATCGATCTATTCTTGGTCCTGGTGCTTTTGTGCAAACCAATGTGGTTGGTACGTTCACTCTCCTAGAATCTTTTCGACAACGCTGGTTATGCCAGGGAAAACCTTTAGATTATCGTTTTCTTCATGTTTCTACCGATGAAGTTTATGGTAGTCTTGCTCCTGACGATCCTGCTTTTACTGAAACTACTCCCTATACTCCCAATAGTCCTTACTCAGCTTCCAAAGCAGGTAGCGATCATCTTGCTCGTGCCTACTATCATACTTATGGGATGCCCACTATTATTACTAATTGTTCTAACAATTATGGACCTTATCATTTCCCAGAAAAGCTAATCCCCTTAATGTGTATCAATGTTCTTCTGGGTAAACCTCTACCAGTCTATGGCGATGGACAAAATATTCGAGACTGGCTGTATGTAGAAGATCACTGTCGCGCTTTAGATGTAGTAATTCATCAGGGTGAACCAGGAGAAACCTATAACATCGGTGGCAATAACGAAGTTAAAAACATCGATCTGGTTCGGCAAATCTGTATGTTGATGGATGAATTAGCACCAGATTTACCCGTAAATCCAAGCAAAAAGTTAATTACCTTTGTTAAAGATAGACCAGGTCACGATCGACGTTATGCGATCGACGCTACTAAAATCAAAACCGAACTTGGTTGGAGTCCTCAAGAAACAATTGAAGGAGGTTTAAGGCGTACAGTGCATTGGTATCTCAACAACCGTGATTGGTGGCAACCCCTACTTTCTCCAGAATATCAAACCTACTATCAACAAGTTTATGCTTAGTTAAGTAGGGTTTGCTGAATAGCTGATAAGCTATATCTTATAGAGGTTACAGAGATTTTAGGTGCAGAAAAAAGTTAAGTAAAAGTGCCGAAAACCCCTTAAAATTGGTAAAAGACCCTTGCACTTTGCACC
>JBFRWE010000088.1:0-3712 GCA_051439345.1 Xenococcaceae cyanobacterium | reverse complement strand
CACGACTTGGAAGGTTACGCGATCGCAGCGACGAAAAATCAGCATTTGAGGCTATTCTGTTCATAATGCTGCGATCGCTAAAAGCCAGATATAGAGCTTTCTTCATTATTAACCTTCCAAGTCGTGTGTTGTAGGCATGAGCAGAGTTGGGTTCGAGGGCGATTGCCTGGGTGAAATCAGCGATCGCTCTTTGATACTCTTCTAGGTTATGGTAAACATTACCCCGATTGTTGTAGGCTGAGCTAATTCCACGGTAATCTCCAGAGATATCATCCCAGTTTTGATCAATTTGGATTGCCTGGGTGTAATCGGCGATCGCTGAATTATCTCCAATCTCCCGATTCATACCTATAGCATAGTCAATATGTTGCACAATAGCATCCGCTTGCACTTCTGAATAACAAGCATTGAGCAAAACACATTTAACCCACTGAGAACAAAGCTCGAACAAATTAGATAACGCATCTGTACTGACTAACTTCTCTAGTCCAGTATCATTTTGTAACACTAAGCCTTGTTGTCCAGTGCCATGTCCACAAAAATGGACAATCTCTGGTTGATGTTTCAGTAAAAGTCCTTGTAAATCTTTTGGTCGTACAGCGAACTGAAGTTTTACATCTAAATCTTTTTGATTCCTCGATCTTTCGATCAATTCTGGCAAGTCTTGAATTTCCCTTTCTAGTTTAAGGTCTTTTCTGGGATTGGATGCCAAAATCAGGATTTTCATGAACTCTTCTCGATAAGCCAGGTATCACTATGAAAAATTACTCAAAGAATTGCTAAATATCAGATTACGCTCTGGCAATCAAATTATCTATAATCAAGATTAGTATTTTGAAATGCTCAATATTATTTAGGGTTTACTCCCGCTTTTTATGCTAAATCAGATCTGAAAAGTTAACAGGCTCTTTTGTGTAATGAATTCTGTCTATGTATTGAGAACAACAACAGGCTTATCTAGATAGTTGGACATTAATATAACCTTCATTATCCTCATACCGTCCATAAACATCATTCATGAGAAAATAAACTGTCTCTCCTGGTGCCAATTCAAAAGAGTCTTGTTCTCCGTGGGCAAGACATTCACCTTCGTCACTCTTAACTACTAAGGATCCCAGAGGATATCTAGGACAGGGCATATTATCGTTAGAGCGAAAATGAGGATTTCCTTTAGGTGCAATAAAACCTTGAGCAGATTCACGAACATTATCAATATGTTTAGGAATGGCTAACCATCTACTATTAGAATCTACTTCAAATCTTACTTGTACAGATTTATTGTCACGATTTTCAAAAGGAGTACCTTGGGTAGAATTAGCGTAAACTTTTAAAACTTCAACAGTAGACTTAAGTTCTCTAGGCTTAATTTCTTTGATTTTATTCAGTTCTTCTTGTGTTTCTTGATACCATTTTGGATCTCCTTGTTGCTGAAAAAGCTCGGCAGCTTTGTTGTAATCCTCGATCGCTCCTTGGCGATCTCTTAGTTCAAAGCGAGCTTTACCCCGATCGTAGTAAGCATGCCCATCATTGCCCTCGATGGCGATCGCCTGAGTGAAATCTTCAATTGCTCCCTTGTAATCCCCTAGTTTAAAGCGAGCTTTACCCCGATCGTAGTAAGCATGCCCATCATTGCCCTCGATAGCGATCGCCTGAGTGAAATCTTCAATTGCTCCCTTGTGATCTCCTAGTTCAAAGCGAGCATGACCTCGATCGTAGTAAGCATCGCCATGGTTTCGATCTATTTCGAGTGCCTGAGTGTAATCCTCGATCGCGCCTCGGTAATCATTTCGATCGTGTTTATCTGCCCCACGGACGAAAAAATCTTCAGATGTCATCTCAGTTCTATTAGACAAAGATGATATTACAATTAAAGACACAGTAGCTAAAATAACCCCAAAAATGCTGCCAATCAACAATTTGTGAGTTTTTTTGGGTGAAGATGAAGGAGAGTCAACTGGAATACTTTGCTCGGCTAAATCTTCTTGTAATTCTGGGTGAGCTTGCCTCCGAGTAATTTCTTTTTCTAGAGCTTTGTCAATATAAGATTGAAGATCGAGTTTGGTAGAAGGTAGCAGCTTTTCCTTCCCATCAGGCATAGACTTATCTATACTAGTTGTCAGATTTGGCTTGATTTTCAGCACTGGCTTTAAATGTTCGGGAATGACAACTTTCTCTACGGTAGTAGCAATTTCCAGTTTTCGTTTTTCTTCCGAGAGAACAGAGCGAACAGTAGAATTACCAGAAATCTGAAGTTGAATAGCATTACAGCCAAATCTGTAAGCTTGCCCTATAGGTTGTCCATATCCTAGTGCTTGATAAAAACCAGTAGCAAAAGCGATCGCTGCATCATCTCTAATCTCATGATTCATGCCAATGGCATAGTTGATATGTTGAACCATAGCATTTGCTTGCACTTCTGAATAACAAGCATTAAGCAAAACACATTTAACCCATTCAGAACAAAGCTCGAATAGATTAGATAACGCATCTGTACTGACTAACTTCTCTAGTCCAGCATCATCTTGTAATACTAAGCCTGGTTTTCCTGTGCCATGTCCGCAAAAATGGACAATCTCTGGTTCATGTTTCAGAAATAGTCCTTGTAAATCTTCTGGTCGTACAGCCAAACCAACTTCTACTTCTAGATCTTCTCGATTTCTCGATCTCTCAATTACTTCTTGCAAGTGCCGAATTTCCCCTTCTAGGTTAAGGTCTCTTCTCGGATTGGAGGCTAAAATTAGTATTTTCATAGATTTTTCTTGAATAAATTAAGTATCAATGGAAAATATTGCTAAAAAAATCACTAATTCAATTAAGTATTTATATTGATTATGTTCTGATAATTAAATACCTATGAGGAACTCTAGGATTGACTCTTACTTTTTATGCAAAGTCATCATTAACCAGCCAACACAACTCGACTTATTAGTATTTTGTAATTATTCTTCGATGAATAAAAGGGGAAAAATTCAGGTATTTTCAGTCTTTGAAAAAAGAGGCGATTATCAAAGCTAACATTTTTAGCTTTAACGATGAAGATGCGATCGCTTTGGCTACCTAAGCAGAACAATTACAATTAACTGATAGGGAGATAGTTTTAAAGTTTATTTCTTAATGGACAAATATAGCCTTTCTCAAATAGGTGAGATAAAAAATTTTCCGAATTCCGAACTTATCTTAACCAAGGTGTATTTCACTAATTCGAGAACCGCTATATACGAGGTTTCTGTAGATTAGCTTACCTCTGTTCTTCTAATCATTCCTAACAATATCTCGGCGAGAAGCAGCGATGGTGATGGTAAAACCTGCCAGTACATCAATCAAAGACATTAAGCTCAAAAGAAAAAAGGTAGAGTTAGTAGAAGTACCGATAATAATAAACTCGACGATAAAAACAACAAATACTAAGGTTGAAAGGGTATGATTAATCACCGACATCATACTAGTTAAAGTAGCTTGGAGAATTTCCAAATAAAGAACAATTAATCCCGCCATTAGCAATAAGTCACTGACTGTAACTTTCCAAATAGTTCCTGAAACTAAGCCAAGCTGAAATACTTCATAGCTTAATATTGTTGACGACCCCCAGATAATAACTAAATGGTATAGAATCCATATAATAGCAAATAAAGGAATGGCATTAAACAATTTCATTGCTGTACTAAGAGTGATTTTTAACGAAAAGATTCAACAATCTTAGCTATTTTTATCC
>JBFRWE010000087.1:0-21518 GCA_051439345.1 Xenococcaceae cyanobacterium | reverse complement strand
GGCTTTGCTCTTCGGCGATGAAGAGTTCGCTCTTCTCGCCAACAAACCATCCTTCTCTGAGGTGGTGGCTGGGTTTGTCGCTAGTTAATTGCTCTTCTCTCTCCACTAATTGCTAGCCAGGTATTGTGACCAGAAGCGTAATGCACCCAGCTTAAAAGTTGGGATTTGATTAAATCCTCATTCCTAAAGCATTTCTCCAGCCAATATAGACTCATGCTGGTTGCTCTGGCTGAAGTGCGATCGCTTTTTGATAACTAGGGCGTGTTTTAAAACCTATAACCACAGGATGACAGAAGCTATAGTCAGCATGGTCAGGTAGCCCAATAAATAAAGGGCGAATACCATTCGCCCCTACAGAAAAATTATTGATTAAATTTATCGCATAGTGACAAATTCTTCGGCAGAACTGGGATGAATACCCACAGTAGCATCGAAATCTGTTTTAGTTGCCCCCATCTTAACCGCGATCGCGACTCCTTGAATAATTTCGGCTGCATAATCTCCTACCATATGCGCCCCGACAACTTTATTACTTTCAGTTTCAACTACTAATTTCATCAGGGTTTTAACTTGCATATTAGGCAGAGTGTAATACATGGGGCGGAATTTACTACGATAAATCTTCACTGCATCCCCATATTTCTCTCTAGCTTCTGCTTCGGTTAAACCGACAGTAGCTGCTTCAGGAGTAGTAAACACCGCAGTTGGAATATTATCATAAGCCATTTGCTTTGATTGTCCGCCAAAATGAGTATCTGCAAAGGCTCTACCTTCTTGGATCGCTACGGGAGTAAGATTAATGCGATCGGTACAGTCGCCTACTGCATAAATATGTTCTTCGGCAGTTTGGCTGTATTTGTTAACGGCAACAGCACCATTAACTACTTCTACTTGCGTATTTTCTAAGCCCAAATTTTCTAGGCGTGGTTCTCTTCCTGTAGCAGCAAGGCTAGCAGCATCAGCAATAATGGTTTCTGATTGATTATCTTGAGTAAAAACCTTAATATTTAATCCTGTATCGGTTTTAGTGAGAGTCATGCGATCGCAATCACAATTATTAATCACTCTAATACCCTGTTCGATCATGGCTGTTTGAATCTCATCTCGGATATCTTCATCAAAGCCTTTGAGTATTTTATCACCACGAATCACTTGAGTTACTTCTGAGCCTAAACCATTGAGAATACAAGCAAATTCTACTCCAATATAACCACCACCAATAATTACAATCCGTTTGGGTTGTTCTTGGAGATGGAAAATTTCGCGGGAAGTAATAGTGTGTTCGATACCAGCGATGTAATCTGGTTTGACTGGTTTACCACCTACGGCAATCAAAATCTTCTCAGCAGTTACTTTTTCCTCACCTATAGCAATGGTATGGGAGTCGATAAAAGTACCATAACCCTGATATACTTTGACCGCAGATTTATCTAACATCCTTTGATAGATACCATTAAGGCGATCGACTTCATTATTAACCGCCGTAATCATGGTATTCCAGTCAAACTTGCTCTCTCCCACTGTCCAACCATAACCCGATGCAGCTTTGAAGTCTTTGGGAAAATGGGAAGCATACACCATTAATTTTTTGGGAACACAACCACGATTCACACAAGTTCCCCCCAGGCGATCGAATTCCACTATACCTACTTTTGCACCATATTCTGCTGCCCGTCTAGCTGTGGCAATACCACCCGAACCTGCACCAATGACAAATAAATCGAAATCATAACTCATAATCTTTATATCTCCCTATAAAAGTAGCTAGTTTAATCAATTAAGTTTTTTTAAAGTAACCAAAAATATCTGCGCAATCTTTATCGCCTTTCTCAAATAGGTGAGGTACAAAATTTTCCGAACTCCGAACTCTGAGGCATTGCAGTCTTGGGGGTTTCCCCCATAAGCAAATGCCGAACCCAAAGGGCGAATTCCGAACTTATCCTAACCAAGGTGTACTTCACTAATTCGAGAACTGCTATATTTGTTTGTTTTGGGAAACTTAAGATAACCTATGTTCACAGAAATTGTATTGTTAAATATCTTCTAAATGTTTCTGTTGAAGTTAAGGTTTCTATATTAATTTAGGATAGAAATAACCCTCTACAGTTATCATAACCTTGTTAGTATGCCAATTAAAACGAAATAGTAACTTGTTGCTATATTCTTCTTTAGATTTAGGATAAACAACTTTTTTATGTAGAGATAATTACATGAATTATCCCTACATTGATTTTGATGTTACTTTCCGCCGTAATAGAAAGCTATCTCTTTCTCTTTTAAAGGCGGAAAATCTGCATCTAATAACATCTGATTTAATTCCTCTTGAGCAATATGCTTTGCTCCGATTCTAACTATCCGAGAGCGCATGGTATTAGTCACACCGCTTCTTTGTCTTCCTGCTTCTAATCCCATTACCTGGTTATACAGTTCCAGCTTTTTAGGAGGAATAGGCGATCCATCAAGATCGAGTCCCTGAGCGATCGCCTTATCTACTGCATCTGCACCTTTGGTATCTACCATAGTATTTACCCCAAATTAGTTTAACCGCGTTTAATTATTGCAGATTGTATGCGTTCTCTTCTAAAAAATTCAAACTCTAAACTCCGAATTCCGAACTCCTAACTCACCTTTGCTAAAGCTTTCCTAACACCATCTCCATATTCTGGATCGGCTTTGTCAAAATGTACCAACTGACGATCGATAATCTCTTGGGGTACTCCCTGCATAGACTCGGCAATATTCATAAATAGACGTTGTTTTTGCCCTTCATCAAAGATGCGGAATAAATTACCAGCTTGGGTATAGTCATCATTACCGTTACGGTGATTATAGCGATCGCCATTACCATCAATTTTTAGGGGTGGTTCATTGTATTTGGGGTCTTCTGTTGGTCCACCAAAACTGTTAGGCTCGTAGTAATGATCTGGGTTGGGAATCTCATAGCGCATTGCACCATCTTTATGATAGTTATGGACAGGGCAACGAGGTTTATTAACAGGTAGGTTTTGGTAATGAGTACCTACTCGATAGCGATGAGCATCTGGATAGGAAAATAGTCTTGCTTGCAATACTTTATCCGGAGAAAAGCCAATTCCAGGCACAATGTTAGAAGGAGAGAAAGCAGATTGTTCTACTTCAGCAAAATAGTTGGCTGGGTTGCGGTTTAACTCTAGTACTCCCACTTCTATTAGAGGATAATCCTGATGGGGCCAAACTTTAGTTAAGTCAAAGGGATTGTAAGGAGTTTTATCTGCGTCCGTTTCAGGCATAATTTGCACTTTGACGTTCCACTTGGGAAACTCCCCTCCCTCGATCGCTTCATACAAATCTCGTTGAGAACTTTCTCGATCTTGACCGATTATCTTAGCTGCTTCTTCATTATTCCAGTATTTATGACCTTGTTGAGTTTTGAGGTGAAATTTGACCCAAAAACGTTCGTTATCCCTATTAATAAAGCTAAAGGTATGACTGCCATAACCATTCATGTAACGATAAGATTGGGGAATACCGCGATCGGACATCAGAATGGTAATTTGGTGCATCGCTTCTGGAGATTTTGACCAATAATCCCACACAGCTACAGGATTACGCAAATTAGTTTGGGGATGGCGTTTTTGAGTGTGAATAAAATCAGGAAATTTATAAGGATCGCGAATGAAAAATACAGGGGTATTATTTCCTACTAAGTCCCAATTTCCTTCTTCAGTATAAAACTTAACAGAGAAACCCCGCACATCTCTTTCTGCATCGGCTGCTCCTGCTTCTCCTGCTACCGTGGAAAAACGGGCAAAAACCTCAGTTTCTTTGCCTATTTCGGCAAAAACCTGGGCTTTAGTATATTTGGTAATATCATGATGCACGGTAAAAGTTCCATAAGCACCAGAACCTTTAGCATGAACTACTCGCTCAGGGATACGCTCTCGATTTTGGTGGGCTAATTTCTCCATCAACTGGTAGTCTTGCATTAATACAGGACCTCGTTCTCCAGCAGTTAAAGAATTTTGATTGTCGCCAATGGGATTTCCACCAGAGGTTGTTAAGTTAGGTTGTTGAGTCATGGTAATTATCCTGCTTATTGTGGTGTTGTAAAGCACGCTGATTTTTAGAAGTGGGCAAAACCTAACTATCAAATCGATATCATACCTAAAAACTCGTTTTGCCCACCCTACTTCCGTAAATTCATTGGACAACTGGCAATCGGTAATTAAAAGGATAATTCATTACCAATTGTCAATTATCCATTGTCAATTATCCATTAACCAAATGAGCTTCTAAGAACCATAGACGCTTATCAATGGTACGAGAGATTTCAGTATACATATCGGAAGTATCTGCATCACCTAACTCTCCAGTAGTATCGATCGCTTCTCTGACATGCTTACCATAGGCTGCATAGCGATCGGCTAACGCGGTAATATGTTCGATACCACTCACAGCATCTAAAGGATATTCAGGTAAAATCGACTCAGAAGCTGCAATGCGGGCTGTTCCTAGTGCTGTACCACCTAAAGCTGTTACCCTTTCGGCTACCATATCGACATACTCTTCCAGTTCCCCAGACATTTCATCAAACAGTTCGTGTAACTGGTAGAAATCTGTTCCTTTTACGTTCCAGTGTGCTTGTTTAGTTTGGGTTTTTAGGTCTAAAGTTGCAGCCAAGCTTTGATTTAGGAGATTGATCGCTTTAACGCGAACTTCTTCGGCAAGATCGATACGAGTAGAATAAAGTTTTTGCTTAGAGATAGTAGAAACCATTTTTAGATTCTCCTTACTTGATAATTAATGACTTGACGGACTTTTCACTATAAGGGCAGTTCGGTTCGCCCTTTTGGTTCGACAGTCCCGTCAAGCGGGATCATATTTGCTTATGTCGGTAAATCCTTTCAGCATTTGCTCATGGGGGGGAAGCCGAGGGCTTTGTTCTGCAATGAATTCAGAACCTTGAAAACCCCTTCCAAGACGAAGTCTTCGCAGCACTTGGGGCTTACATCCAAGTGACCGAAGACCGCAATGCTTCACCACCGCAACTGTCTCCTTGTTATTTATCTCGTACTTATTATGAGTTTCATTAAATAAATCATACTCATAACGACTACGAGTTGTCAAGCAAGAAGCTTAATTTTTTCTCACTGCGATCGCGTAATACTAATCAAAGATAGGAAGATTGAAAAATTCTGGTAAGGTGGGAAAATTCAACTCTTAACTTAGATTTATCCTTCAAAGAGTAACCACAACTCCTGAACCAATGAGTAATTTACCATTAGTGGGAATAGGTTTATTAGTATTGCGGACAGGGAAACATCCTCATTCCCAATAGACTTGAAGATATCTTAATCTAATTCATTGTGAGACTAAGCTTTGCTCGATCGCTTTATCTAGTAAATTCAAACCTTCTTCTAAACTTTCTAAACGAGATAATTTATCTCTTAACTCCGAAGCACCAGGAAAGCCTTTACAATACCATGCCATATGCTTTCTAGATTGCCTAATCCCTTTTTCTCCTTTATACTCCCACAATCCTTGTAAGTGTTCTTTAGCACATGACAATTTAGTAATCAAATTAGGAGGAGGTAAAGTTTCTCCTGTTTTGAGCAGATAATCGATCTCGCCCACTAAAAAAGGATAACCAAGAGTTCCCCGCGAACACATTACACCATCTGCGGACGTTTCCTCCAAACACCGAACTGCTGCTGCTGGAGAGAAAATATCGCCATTGGCGATAACAGGAATAGTCAAAATCTGTTTGACTTTTTTAATCCATGACCAGTTAGCTGCGCCATTATAACCTTGGGCGCGAGTACGAGCGTGTAAAGTCAGCATTTCTGCCCCTGCATCTTCCATCCGTTGAGCAAAATCAAGAATATTTATTTCTTGTTCACTCCAACCAATGCGAGTTTTAACTGTTACGGGTACATCCACTGCATCCACTACTATCCGTACAATAGCTTCGGCTACCTCTGGTTGACGCAATAAAGAAGAACCACCCCCCTTTTTGGTAATCTTATTGACAGGACAACCCATATTGATATCGATGGTGTTTGCTCCCTCTGTCACTGCTTTTTTGGCTGCTTCTGCCATAAAATCTGGACGACAATCAAATAGCTGAATACTAATTGGTTCTTCTTCAGCAGCAATATGCATTATTTTGGGGAGTTCTTGCAGATGATGTATTTCTTTCGCACTAACCATTTCTGTATAGAGCATCGATTGTGGTGCGTATTTACGCACTAACCGACGAAACACTAAATCAGTCACTCCCGATAGAGGAGACTGCAAGACACGACTATTGACAGTCACAGAACCAATTTTTAGGGGGGTAGCAAGTTTGGTTTTGAGAGTCGGAGAGAGAGAAATCATCTAGCAGTCAACCTATCGATTCTTAACAATTAGCTAATAGCTATTAGCTTTTTAATTATTAACAGAAAACGATCGCCAAACGCCTAATAAAATACCTTGTATTTCTACCACACGGGCATCAACCTCAATCGGATTATATTTAGGATTGGATGGTTTGAGAGTTACCGTATCTTCCTCAAGATAAAAGCGTTTTAAGGTAGTACCATGTCCTGGTACTCTTGCAGCTACAATTTCTCCATTTTTAACCTGTTCATCGGCAGAAAGAGAGCGCATAATTGCTAAATCACCTTCGGTAATAAAGTCTTCAATCATGCTATCTCCTACTACTCGCAAAACATAGCAATCTTGTGTCTCAAATAGATTAGATAAATCTAATTTCGCTTTTTCTTCGGTAAAAGGTTCAACTAAACCTCCTGCTGCAATTGCTCCTAATATGGGTAATCCTTTCTCTGGTTGATGCAAAATACGAATGGTTCTGGCTTTGCCTTCAGTCCAGTCAATATAACCTTTATTACGCAATCGTTCTAGACGACTTTGAACGGGAGCAGGCGAGCGCAAATTCATTGCCTTCATCATTTGTCTGATGGAAGGTGCATGGTTCATTTGCCGAATATAATCAACTAGCCAATCATACAACTCTTGTTGGGCTGGAGTTAAACTTTCCATAGCCTTTTTTTTGGGGTAATAACTATTCAGAACATAGGTACTAACTATTAGATGACATTTACCCCCCTAAAGTCAACTAAATTCTAAATTTTTTCTAAATTTTTAATTGAATTAACCTATTAAAGATTGTTTAAATGAAGTGCTGCTAATTGTGCTTCTGCTTTGTGTAAAGATTCATACCATTCTTTTTCTGGCTCACTATCGGCGACGATTCCTGCACCCACTTGTCCATAAACTATCCCTTGAGGAGATAATTCTGTTTGACCCATTTGAGGAGTATATAAAAGAGTCCTAATAAAGATATTTAAATCTAAGTTCCCTCTTTGGTCTAGATAACCACCAGAACCATAAAATAAATTACGTCTGACTGGTTCTAATTCCTCGATTATTTCCATACAGCGAACCTTGGGGCATCCTGTAATAGTTCCCCCAGGAAACATACCCATAATTAAATCAACTGCATCACAATTAGATTGTAATAGACCTTTAATATTACTAACTAAGTGCATTACATGACTGTAACGTTCTATAACTAGCAACTGATCTACTTCGATCGATCCCCACTGACAAACCCTACCTAGATCGTTGCGTTCTAAGTCTACTAGCATAATATGTTCTGCCCTTTCTTTGACATTAGCAATCAATTCTGCCGATAATTGTCGATCTTGTTGCGGGTTCACGCCTCTTGTTCTTGTCCCCGCAATAGGTCTAGTTTGGGCTATATTTCCGCTTAATTGAACTAATCTTTCAGGAGAACAACTGATCACCGCTCCCCAGGGTGTTTGCCAATAACTAGCAAAAGGAGAAGGATTTATTTGCTGTAAAGTTCGATAAATTGACCAACTATCAGCATTAGTAGTTTTTTGAAACCGTAAAGAAAGATTGGTTTGAAAAATATCTCCTGCTTGAATATACTTTTTTCCTTGTCTTACTGCTTTTTCATAGTCAGCTTGGTCAGTTAAAAAAGATAAGGGATAATTGGATAACCGTTCAGAAGAGTTTGGTAAGACCGTCGCTCGATCGAGATCTTTTAACTCGAAAAGATTTTGCAGACGATCTAATTCTTTAACTTCTCTGGCAGCTAGCCATAGGATTTGTTTTTGATGATCTAAAACAGCAAAAGAATTAGGTTCATACCAATAGGCAACAGGGAAAGGAAGAGGGTCTGATTTAAGATAGGGTAATTTTTCAATTTCTTGAGCAAAATCGTAGCCCAGCCAACCCAACCAACCTCCAGTAAAGGGGAGATGGGCTACTTCAGGATTATCAACTGGCTTTTGACGCAAAAGAGAATGCAGAAAAGAGGTAATTTTTCCCAAAGGAGGTGTCCACAGGCAAATTTGCCCGTTTGAGTACCGAGGAAACCCCCCACAAATAGAATAGCGAGATAATTGGGGCTGATCTGTGGGTGTAGGATAAGGACTTTCTAGAAGGGTAGCAATAAAACAATTCCTTTGAAATAATAATTCAAATACTTCTGAGCCAGTACGTTTGTTTAAAGGTAGCGATCGCCAACACCAAGTTAATTCATAATTACCCATTAAATATCATCCACTACTCGCTATGGGCGCAAGCCCTGCGCCCCTACTAAATAATCATTCAATTAACTTTCTGCTTCCCAATCTTTATCCAACTGATTAATTTGGTCTTTAAATTGAGCAGGAGCAAGAGAATAAGCTGATTTTAACAGAGGTTGAGCTTCCGCATCTTGTCCCTGTTTATGTAATACTATGGCTTTGGCAAGGATAGGACGGAAATCTTGCTCATCAGCTAATGCTACTTGTTCATAAACAGCGATCGCTTCAGGGTAACGTTCTTGTTCAGTATAAATTTCTCCTAAAATTAGCTGTATAGAATTAATCTCTCTAGTTTCAATCTGTTCTTTTTGAGCTTGAGCGATCGTATCTGTCAATAAACTAATTGCTCTTTCAGGAAGATTTTGCTGCAAAAATAAGTTAGTAATGCCACTCAAAGCTGCAATATTTTCTGGATGACCCGCTAAAATTGAGCGGTAGGCTGTTGCTGCCCCTTCAAAATCTTCTAGGTATTGTTTTGCTTGTGCTAAGAGAATAGAGTATTCTACTTGTTCAGAGTTAAGTTTCGCTAATTTTTCTAAAGGTTTGATTACACCCTCTATATCTTGCTGTTGAAGCCTAATGTCCAATAAACCTTGGAGTGCGGTATTATTGTTGGGTTCTCTCTCTAATACCTTTTGATAACCTCTTGCCTCTGCCTCTAATTTTGCTTGCTCGTTTGGAGAAACTTGAGAAATTGTTGCAGAATAAAGTTGAGAATCAGGTTGGTTCTCTGAAAATATGCTGAGGAACAAAGGAAGACCAGAAAACCCGATTAATGCAATCAACATAAACCCAATTACTAAATATAACCAACTACTGCGCCTTTTTTGCATCGATTTATTATCCTTAAACTGATTACAGTTATTTAGAATAACTAGATTAACTCAACTTTTTTTCTTTAAGGGGCGATCGCTTTTTAATTAATTTTTTTTATTTAATCAGGATTTATTGGGAAAATATAGGCTAAAGCTCATTTACAAATGTTATTTTAGTTAGAATGTCTTTGTCCTACGCAAGTCATTGTAGCTTGCTTACAGATAAATTATATTACTGCTTTTACACTCAGTTAAAATCTCCGCCTCTAGGTAATATCAATTATGAATCTGGCTAACAACCAATCTTCCGAATTACCTTCTCCCGATCGGCAAAATGCAAAAGATTCAGCTATGTCTACTCAAACTAACGATTTTCTCGAAAATTCGGAAACTAAACCTAATCAAGAACGTAAACTACCCATTCCTCCCCCTTCTCATCCCCGACAATATCGGGCAATTGGTCTAATTCAAGCTCAATACAAATTAACGGCAGACCAATTAACTCAAGGGTCATTAACGACTACGGATGGAACAGAAATTGAAGCTGTTCTCTTAGGTCGTGTTATTAGTTTAGTTAAAAATCATCTCGATTTAGATAAAAACCATCTCTGGGTTGTTTATCCTCGAACTAAACCTAAATCTAGTCATCTCCATGTTCAAATTGTGGGAGTGTGGGAACCAGAAACTCTTAGCCAAACAAATGACGCCACAGAACAATCTACAGAACATGTAGAAGATGGCTATTTTTCTATTCGTGGTGAAGTAATTTATTACTCTCAAGAAAAAGAAGTTGTTGTCGTTAAGATCAAGCAGTTTCCTCGCAAAGAAGGGGAAAAACCCAAATTTTTTAAACTTCAGCTTAAAGGTACTCTTCCAGACAAACCTCTACATCACTTTTGGGATTTGAAAGTCCGCTTGGTGAAAGAGACATTAACCATAGAAGAGGGAACGGATTTAGGTGCTTTGCCAGTCAAGAAAAAACCTGGTGGATTTAAACGAGGAAGAGGTAGACCTGGAGGAAGCAAGAAACCGTATACCAAATCTCGTAAACCTAGTCCTCGTAATAAGAAAACTCTACCCCCGATCAAAAAATCTATCAAAAAACCTAGTACTTCCTAGATAAATTGTCAATTTTATTGACCACTAAAGCTCGGAACGACTGTCCTATAACGATGAGTCGTTTCGAGCTTATTTCTTGTGGTCTAACTGCTGTCTAGACCTAATTAATCCTAGACAGAATTGCTTTTTGGTAATAGTGGCTCAAAATTTGTTGATATTGAACGCCTTGTTTAGCCAAATAATATGCTCCCCATTGACTTAATCCTAAACCATGACCAAAGCCTCTACCATAAACTTGAATATTATTCCCATTAGTACTGACACGAAATAGAGTACTGCGAAGATCGAGAACTTTGCGTAATTGTTTGCCTGTAACTGTAGTTGTACCGCGATCGCCGATCACTTTCATGGTAACAACCCTTCCATGAGGAGTTGTTTTTTCAGGAATCATCGTCTTGACTGTGCCTACTTTACCTAAGCGGGTACTAATCTCATCAGGAGAGAAAACTTTAGTCCATTCAAACACAGGTGATTGTTGATCGTAATCAACCACTCCCCTTAGATAAGGTAAAGGAGAAGTCCAAATATCTTCTACATTCTCAGTATGTCCACCAGAAGAAGCATGAAACGCAGCTAAAATGACTCTACCGCCATAAGTCATGATTTGCCCATTTGTACCATTAACTGCTTCATGGGTTGTCAGGTATTCACTATCAAGACCTTTGTATACTTGGGTACTAATGGTAGTGTCTAAATCGTATAAACTCTTCTGAGCAGTAGAGCTTTTATAAAGAGCATAGGAACGAGCAGCTACAGCTTGGGCTTTGAGGGCTTCTATAGGCCAAGTAGCTACGGCTTCTGCCCCGACTACGCTGTAGAGATAATGTTCTAAATCAACGTGATTAATAGCAGTAATACCATTACCCTGACGAACTAAACGAGTACGTCCTCGATACCAGCGATCGCCAATCCAAACGTAACCATTATTAGTCGGCTCAACGATAATTTCTCCAGACCCCAATTGTTCAAGAGTGATCCCATTTCCTTGGGGTTGAGCCTCTAAAGCAGTCATAGGAGTTAATTCGCCGATTTTTTGTCCTGCCCGATTGCGGACAATGGCAGAAGTAGAACTACCAACTTTTAAGTGAGCAACATTTTTTTTAATGGCTACTCTTAATTCTAAGGCTTGAGCAGGTAAGGCAAGAATAATCCAAAAGAGAATCCACAGCCACCAATTACCCTTGTGACTGAGAAAAAAAGACTTAAGTGAAGACATAGTAGCAGTTGAAGAATTGTATAGACCCATATAGCTAGAATTTCCTCCTAACACCGTGATGATTCCAACTCATTTTTGCTTTTCCCAATAATATATTCTTTCTTTTTCCGAATTTAGCCTCACTTAATGAAAGACTAGGGAAGAAGAAAAGATAAAGTTTCCTGAACTCCTATTTTCAAACCTTGGTCTAAAATAACTGATAACTGTTCCGTTTTCTTCAACTGCTAAGATAATTAATAAAATCGCTCGCCAGATAATTTAATCACAAAAAGAAAATCAAGTAGCAAAAACGCTGTGGAAATAACTTTTCTGGGAACAAGTTCAGGAGTACCAACTCGATCGCGCAATGTGTCTAGTGTAGCTTTACGTCTCCCACAACGGGCAGAAGTATGGCTATTTGATTGTGGAGAAGGAACGCAACATCAAATTCTCCGTAGCGAGATTAAAACCTCTCAAATTAAACGGATTTTTGTTACCCATATGCACGGCGATCACACGTTTGGTTTGATGGGATTAATTGCTAGTTGTGGTTTGGCGGGTAACTCACAAGAAACCCATATTTATGGTCCTCCAGGTTTGTCAGAATATCTTCAAGCTTGTGCTAAACACTCTTACCTCAATTTTGGCTCTCGCTTACAACTACATACTGTTCAACCTGGAGTAGTCTACGAAGATCGAGAATTTACTGTTAGTTGTAATTTACTCAAGCATCGTGTTCCAGCTTATGGCTATCGTATTGCCGAAAAAGACCGTCCTGGTAGATTTGACATTGAGAAAGCCAAAGCTTTAGGTATTCCTCCTGGTCCAATTTATGGAGAATTAAAAAAAGGAAAGACTATTACCTTACCTGATGGACGAATAATTAAAGGGACAGAACTTTGTGGCGAAGTAGAAATAGGTCGTAAAGTAGTTTACTGTACCGATACAATCTTTTGTGATGCAGCAGTAGAACTAGCTCAAGATGCCGATGTCTTAATTCATGAAGCTACTTTTGCTCATCAAGATGCAGATATGGCTTTTGAGCGGTTACACTCCACTTCAACTATGGCAGCACAAGTAGCTCTACTAGCAGGAGTAAAGCAGTTAATTATGACTCATTTTAGTCCTCGTTATACTCCAGGGAATCCGATTACATTAGATAATCTCAAGGAAGAAGCGCGAGCAATTTTTCCGCAAACAAAATTAGCTTACGATTTTTATAATTATGAAGTACCTAGACGAAGAGAAGCCAAAGAAAAAGTAGCTAGTAGCGTTTTGGGGAAGTAGGAAGTCGGTAGAGACAAGGCATGCCTTGTCTGTACTAGGGAGTAGGAAGTAGGGAGTAGGGAGTAATGAGTTTTGACAACTAACCACTAACCACTAATTACTAACCACTAATTACTATGAATAACAAAACAACTCGCAGGAATTTTCTAATTGCAGGGACAGCAGCAGCAGTAACCGTTGTGGGTGGCAAAGCTGTAACTCAGCAACAAAAACCAGTTTCTCTTTCTGCTTCTACTCCTAATCAACCTATGCCTAAAAGAGTATTAGGGAATACAGGTGTAAATTTGCCTATTTTTGGTTTGGGAGGTGCGGGAAGAACCCCAATATCCAACTCAAGTCGAGAAAAAGAAGCGATCGCACTGATTGAAAGAGCCTTGGCTTTGGGTGTAATCTACTACGATACTGCTGCTAATTATGGCCCTAGCGAGTCACATTTTGGTAAAGTCTTACCAGCCTATCGTAATGATATCTTTCTTAATAGTAAAACTGCTGCTCGCGATCGAGATGGTGCTTGGCGAGATTTAGAGCGATCGCTAACTAGACTTAATACAGATTATCTTGATTCTTGGCAATTACATCATGTCTCTTTTGATGAAGATTTAGAGCGTATTTTTAGTAGAAATGGGGCAATTAAAGCCATAGAAGAAGCTAAAGAGCAAAAATTAATTAAATTTTCTGGAATTACGGGACATCACGAACCCGATGTTATTGCTAAAGGATTACAAAGATATCCTTTTGATACTACTTTGATCTCTCTAAATGCTGCTGATGTTCATCATCCTCGCCCCTTTGCTGCTGGAGTCTGCCCATAGCCCAAGAAAAAAATGTTGGTGTTATTGCCATGAAAGTACCTGCTTACGGGCGTTTATTTAAACCTGGTCTGTTGACAGGAATGGAGCAAGCAATGGGCTATACTCTGTCGTTACCTGGAGTTCATTGTTGTATTATTGCAGCAGAAGACCCAGAACAATTAGAATCCAATATTAGAGTAGCCCAGGCTTTTAAACCTTTGAACGAAAGCCAAATGAAAGAAATTGAACAACTAACCGTTAATGCGGGGGCAGATGGTTCATTTTTCCGTGGATGGAGTTAGTTTGCTAGCAATGTAAATAATTAAGTGACTTCCCAGCATACTTCTTAGAAACTTAAGACGTTAAGTATAGCGATTAATCTCAGTTTGTAACCAAGAATCAACTGGTTTTCCATCTTTACGGCGTAACTCAATTTCCACCATTTCAATTAATCCCGATTCTGGTGGTGCTGGTTTCTTGTGAAAAATAACCTCATATTCTTCAGGATTTTCCTGCTGTTGCTTCAGCCAATCCTGTACTTTAATGGAGCAAAAAAAAGATTGTCCTTGCTCGAACATACGGCTGATTTGCATCGATAAGCTGTGTAGATTTAGGCGAGGCATGAGAAATCTTGTGTAAATCCTAATGAAGATGAGAAGCGGACAAAGTATCCACTTCCCATCTTCATTTTATGAATAAATCGATCGTTTACGCCTGTAATTGCCCTAAGTAATTACAGTACTAAACCTACATCAGCAGCATTAGGAGAAACAATAAAGTCATCCCAGTAGCTATAAACTGTATGGTCTGGCAACCACTCATCAGTATTACCTCCATGAAAAGTACTGAACAGTAGAGCATCAATGCCTTGATTATTAGTAACGAATCTGAGTTCATCAATAGATAATACCTGTTCTCCATCCATCCAAACATCTATCTCACCATTTGCTTGGTTGCCATCATTAATGCGGACTCTTTGAACAAGATTATGCCATTGTCCTTGCTGAAAATATTTATCGTTGCCATCACTTCCCTGAAACCAGAAGTTTTCTCCCCATTTTGTTGGTTTGTCCATGTGGTACAAATACAATTTTGCTCTTCCGTTTTTCCCCCACATATATCGCGACGAAAAGCCATTATCTCCAGTGCATGTCTGACCACCGCTACAATAGCCTCCTGCACCTGCTAAACCTGGTAGTTTACCTCCACTTTTCTTAGAACCATCAAAATCAAAATCATCACTAAATTTAACCTGGTAAGAAAGATAATATTCTTTCTCTGCTGGAAGCTTCCATATTGCGCTGCCACCAGTTCTCATCTCAGAAAGATAGGTAATTCTGAGAGATTTTTCGCCAGAATAAGCATCAGTATCGGTAATGATGGCATAATCTTTCATCAAACTGTCATTCATCCAGGTTGCATTCCAATCTTTGCGTTGCATCGATAGATCGTAGTTGGTATTAGCATCATGCTGCTCAAATCCTACGGCAATTGCCTGGGGACTAAAAACTGTTTGTTGATTAAAAATAAAGTTATTCGGCTCTACAATTGTTTGATGATCGACAAGAGCATTGAAACCAAAAGTAACAGTTTCACCTATATTGACATCACTGTTTCCAGGTCTGCTTTTAATTACGTAGCGATTGCCTACATGGGAGACAATTTCTGCATTCCAAATTTTATAAATATCAAAATCTGCATCAAATTCAATTGTCCATCCTTGCAAAAAATTACCATTATTAGTAATATTAATATTGCCAGTAAATCCTCCTCCATGAGTCCAATCTTTTTTAACTACAAATTCTAAATCTATTAATCGATCGATAGATAAATCTGTAGGATTAGTGTCAACAAACAAGTCAAATGTATTCATAACTTTCCATTAAACGATATAGATCATTTGACCGCTATAAAGTCAGTACTTGCATAAGTCTAGTAATCAGAAATAATCTTGCCTTGAACATCACTAATTCTCTATGTTTCAAAGTTTGATTCAACATAGAGAAAAAGATTATGATAGTGCTTTAAGACATAGCGATTTGCCGATCGCCTTCTTAGAAAAGATCGCCAAAAATCAATTCTTAAAGAGAATGCAAGTGCAGACTAAGGATATTTCTAGGAGATAAATTATCCTAAAAAATAGGGCGTTGCACACTTAGTTTTCAAGTGCATTAGAAAGTAGAAAGTTAGGTTGCCCACTTTACAAGGTATAAGCTTTCTCAGAAATCGCCTAAAACGGTACAAATTGTTAATGATTAGTATTCAATAATTGGCTTGATTTTAGTTGCCAAATTGCCTTTTTGTTCGACGATAAATTAAGCAAAAAATAAGATTTAAGATGTTGTTTTTTTGCTAGAAATAAAGTTTTTAGTTTGAGGTATTTTATCTTCAGACTAAATACCAATTAAGACTTGCTATCATAGAAACATAATCTTAATAATCATTCCTTAGTCTGAGCAAAACCTACAAGCAGAGCGGTCTCGTTCCGAGCCAGCGAAGCCGATCTCGTTGATTAGGGCAAGCAAATTATTCAAATCAACAAAAATTTACGGAAAAAGAACATGAATCGTAACCTTATTTTAATTGCGGTTAGTACGATCATTAGGCCGACTTTTTTGGTAATTGCTTTGGCTATAAGTACAGGAGAAACCGTTTTAGCTCTTGGCTGCGATACTCAATATCGTATATCTGGAGAAATTAGTGGCTGTAATAGTATTTCTACTCAAGAGTTATTTGATGAAATTAATATTACAAGATATCAGGCTTGTATCGAAGAACTGTTGAATATAGAACTCGCTAATTACACAAATAATCGGGGTAACTACTACTCAAATTGGCAATGGCAAGAGGAACAAACAGATGCAGCATCTCAACAACGCCCAACCGAGTTGCAATTAGCATGGATTAGTACCTGCTTTGAGAATTAGAGCTAGAAAATTTATGAGAATTTGGAGCATTAAGTTTCTCTTTAATTATTTTGGCTGCGACGTAAACGATTTAAAATACGGTTGGCTAACTCCGATCCAACTACTGGTTTACAGATATAATCATCTGCACCAATGGCAAAAGCTTGATGTTGAGTCTTTTCATCTTGATGTGCAGTTAAAAATAAGACTGGTAGTTGTTGCCAACGGCGATCGCATCTTAAAATTTGGCATAATTCAATACCATTAATTTCGGGCATTTCTATATCCAACACTAACAAATCTGGTTCTACTTCTTCTAAAATGCTCCAAAACTGCTGTGGATCGTTAAGAGTAGTTAACTCGAATCCCCAAGGCTGAAGAGAGATTTCTAGAGATGATAATATCTGTGGATCGTCATCCACGATCAGTATTTTGGCAGCATCCCCATTATTCTGGATCAATTGGGCAACAGAGGAAATAGCGATCCTCGGTTCTACTGGATATTCTAAAATTAGATTACCACCTTTCCGAACTATATCTAGACGATCTAGCAATTGAGCGTCTTCAGCTATGGTAACAATCGGCAATTGTGGCATGTGTTGATGTAAATCTTCTAAAAATGCTAAATCTTCTCCGTCGGGAAAGATTATTTTATATAGCACCGCACCTAAAGATTCTTGTGTAATTATTTCTCTGGCTCGATCTAGATTGGAAGCAGTATATGTTTTTATGCCTCTTTTATCAGCTTCATTAGCTAGCAGTTGGCTAAAATTAGTATCGGGATCGATTATCAACAGCGCAATACTTTTTACTAATGTGTCTCTAACTTTCTCTGTAAAAGGCTGATTTTGTAGTTCAGCATTAAGAGATGTTATTAGTGTCGTAAATTGTTCAACATCAGCGGGATCTACTAGGTTATTTTCTAATAAGTTTTCTATCTGTTTGGCAATTTTTGAGCCTTCAGGAAATCCAAAACCACCTAATGAACCTGCTAGCTTGTGGGCAGAACTTTTAGCTTCTTCATGTAGTTCTTGAGTAACTTGATTTTCTGCCAATGCTACAGCTAGATTTTCTAAAATGGTTAATCTTTGGAACGCTACATCTCTAAATTTTGACCAAGCACTAGCAATTTCTGCCGATCTATCTATCTTTTGGCTGTCTTGTTCTTGATTTTCATCAGTAGAAGATTTGAGACGATAACCAATACCGTAAACAGTTTTAATGGTATCTTTAGCCATACCAACAGCTTTTAATTTTTGGCGTAGTCCTTTTATGTGGGTTCTAACTGCCTCTTCTCCTGGAGGATCTTCCCCAGCCCAAAGGTTATCGATAATTGCACCAGGGCTAAAAACCTGTTGAGGATGGCGCATAAATAGCTCGATCAATCCATATTCTTTGGGAGTGAGTGGTAAAAGCCGATCTTGATGTCTAACTTCATAGGTTTTAGGGTCGAGACTCAAATCTTGCCATTGTAATATTGGTGATGATACATTGATTTCTCGTCGCAGTAAAGCACGAATTCTGGCGGTAAGTTCATCAAAATTGAAGGGTTTAACGACGTAATCATCTGCCCCCGCATCTAACCCCATCACCTTATCACTATGGCGATCGCGTGCTGTCAACAACATAATCGGCATCTGATAGCCTTCGGCTCTAATTTGCTGGCATAGAGTAATTCCCTCAATGTCAGGAAGCATCCAGTCCAATACCACCAAGTCATAGTCGAATAACAAGATAAATTCCCAACCCATCGAGCCATTATTGGCAATATCGACAGCATAATGCTGCTCTATTAATTTACTCGCTAAAACCTCCATTAACTCTTCATCGTCATCTATCAGTAAGATTCTCATTATTCACCAGTTCTTATTCCCTTTCCCTAAAAATTTACTTCTGCAAGAGGTCTATAGATTTTAAGATATTTCTAGGTTATAACAATCTTAATTAGATGTATTTTGTCGATTGACGGCATGATTTATCTGAATGTTTGCCAAATTTTAAGCAACCTTTCTTCTAGCCAAACAAAAATCTGGTCGAGAATTTCTAAGATTCGCTCTAAAAGATGCTTTTCGTAACCTACTGTAGTTGCTTGAGTTTCCAGTAAATCTGAAGCTGTTTCTACTTCAGTATTAGGAGGATCGAAATAGGTAATGCTGGCAAAATCTTCAGTCTTGTCTTGAGGGAAAGGATATAACTGAGAAGATTCTTGAGTTGAATTACTAATTGCTTGAGTTTCTGAAGGTGGAGGTTTAACGGTAGAGGAAATAGTATTACTAAAGATATCATTCCAAGATAACCAAGACTCTTGCTCCTCTGCTGGAGGTAAATTTAATCCTAATGAATTACCAGGTAGATAAGAAGATGCAGTTTTTGATTCTAAAGGAAGAGGATTGGCTGAATTGGGAAGAGTAACTCCTGAGCTATTCGTCCCAAAAAAATGCTCGATCGCAGCTTGAATAATAGTGCGAATCTGAAAAGGATTGGAGGTTAAATCTGGTTGTGATTGGGTTACATTCGGTTGGGTATAAGTAGGAGATGATCGATCGAGGGATTTATTTCCTGCCACAGAAATAGATAGGAATGATTTAGTTTCTAAGTCTGCTACTTTGTTATCTAGGGAAACTAATAAGTTAGGGAGAAAAGAATTATCAGTGCTAGGAGGCAAAATAGGAGCAGATGGAGCTAATTTAGATTCGCCAAAAAGATCGACTTTTTTAGCTATTGAACTAGTTTTCACCCAATCTAACATTTGCCAAAATATCTTAACTGGTGGAGAGTCAACAGACTTATTTTGAGATATTTGGGGCAAGATAGCTAAAACTTTTTTAGCAGTGGTAGCGATTAGATTTGGTTTCTGGTGTTTGGTAGCAAGATATTGCTTTAATATCTCTTGCTGTCTAGGATTAAGAACATTAAGAATACGATTGTGATAGTTAACTAAGACAAGTTCATGAGAATCTAATAAACTAGCAACTCCCTGAATTTCTAGAGAAGATTGGGAAGAGAGGGGAGAAAAACGGGTTTGAATATTTTCTAGTTGAGCAGAAGTTACTTTTTTTGGTTGCTTTTTCTTCTTTAGTACTGGTAAATTTGACCGGGGAACACCGGTCACCGCAGGCATCGTCGTTTTACGGCGGTGTAACGGTGACCAAGGATCGACTTGTTCAACATTTTCTTTGACAGGTGAAACATCGATGGTTTCGGCATCGATACTATTACTAATATCTTTAGTTTCCAGCCAAGGTTCAACCAAATTCAAAACTTCATCTAAGGGTACTGATGATGTAGTGGAAGATGAATCAGATTCTGATGTTTTAACCCCAGAAAGTAATAAAGAAGATTGAACTCTAGACTCTAATTGTTGGCGAGCAGTACGACCACTTTGTACCATTAAATAGACAGGATAAAGCAGTATTTGTATACCTATTTCTGTTGCCGATCGCAGATGTCGTACAGTTGTTCCTAGTTGGTCTTGAAAACGAATAGTCTGACGATTGAGAAAGTTAAACAATCGGCTTTTGTAAGGATCGTTAGAAGAAGACATAAGCTATATTCCAGAGCCAATCATTTCAATATTATCTCGATCTGGAGAAGAAATAATCTTTTCACCTAAAGTTCATGTTTATTACAATTACCGAGGCTGTTGCCTTGGAGACAAGAGTCAATCCGCAATCCGTAAGAGGTATTCCACCCATCACTATTGCCTGTTGCCTGTTGCCTGTTGCCTTGAATTTGACATACGAAATAGGAGAAATTGGGTAAGTTGTTCTTCATTAAAATTGTTATCACTCACCAGAATTAAACTCCTGCTACCGTCGGGTAAACGAGGACCAAAAGTCATTCCCTCTAAGTTATCTAGATAAATTCCCAACTCCTTTAAATCTAGTAGGAGCTTTTTCTTGAGGGGTTGAACTTGAGTAATATTCTCTTTCAGACTAGAGATATTAGATGTATCGGTGGCATTACCCACAATCACTTGAAATATTTTTGCTCCTGCACCAGTAAAACCAAAATTTCTTTCTAAACTAAGAAAATAACCTTCTTCTTTTAGTGCCAGAAGTTCAGTTAAGCCGTTAGAAATAGTTTCGATCGAAGCAGGATCGAGTAAATAAAGATGTTCTGCTACTAAAATAGGACTACCAATACCAATAGGATTGATTCCGTAGTGCATTAAACGAATTCTGGCTTCAGTTTGTGCTTCGCTAAGATCGTCTTGTATTAATGCAGATTCGGTAGCAGTAAATAGACGAAAAGGATCTAATTCCGCTAAACCACTAGGATTAATAGTTAAAGCTTCAAAGGCGAGATTATTACGGATGCCCTGTGGTTCATCCTCATCCTCATCAACAGCAGGAAGATAACGACGAGGAACGGGGATATTAAGCTTTTTTTGCCCAGTTTTAAGGTCAAATTCCCCAATGAAAGGCTCAATATCTTGACTAGTATCTCCTTCACTAGAGATAAACAGGGTTTTTCTCGGAGAAATAGCTATTCCTTCTGGATCGATACTTCCCACAGGGTACGTATTACCTTGTTCATCAGTAAGAAAAGTGACATTCTCTATAGATACATTGTTGATGCCAATTTCCCCTGTATCGGTTTGTCCAATATCTAAGTCCATGGTATAGAAGCGGGCAGGTGCTAAACGACTGCGATCATCGGAAAGAACATAAAATAGGTCTTTTTGGCGATCGTAGGTAATCGCAGATAATCCCCCAACAGGAGTGTTGGCAAAGACTGTTTTAGGGAGTTCGTATTCACCTAAAAATTCTAAGGATAAATCTAAAAATATTCGCTCTTCTGCT
>JBFRWE010000086.1:0-4206 GCA_051439345.1 Xenococcaceae cyanobacterium | reverse complement strand
ACTGGTAAATGAGCGAGAGGCACAGTAAATGTAACGGTAGAACCCAAACCTTCGCCCATGCTGTAGAAAGAAATAGTCCCACCCATTGCTTCTACTAACTTTTGGGAAATAGCTAAACCCAAACCAGTACCGCCATAAGACTTAGTATGAGAACCATCTACCTGAAAGAAGTTCTCAAAGAGTTTATCTTGTTTTTCTAAAGATACTCCGATTCCCGTATCGGCAACACTAATTTTAACCATGCCAGGAAACTCTTGTTCATGACGAGTTAATGTTTTTCTAATTACCTCGGCTCTGATTACTATACCTCCTTCGTGGGTAAATTTAATCGCATTACCTACCAGATTGAGTATGACTTGAAGTATTCTTTGGTAGTTACCAAAAACAGTTACAGGGGTAAGAGTAGCAGGACGTTGTATTTGAAAGCTTAAGTGTTTTTGTTCTGCCTGAGTACGAATTAAATTATCGACATCTTGCAAAAGATCATCTAGTTCTACCTCTGTTAATTCCAAATCCATTTTGCCTGCTTCGATTTTGGCAATATCTAAAATATCGTTGATGAGATTAAGCAGATGAATAGAAGATTTGTAAGCTTCTTGCAAAAATTCTTGTTGTTCTTCTGGATTATCTGCCATACCCTCTAAAAGCAGTTTAAGAAACCCAATAATGCCATTAAGGGGGGTTCTTAGCTCATGAGAAGTATTAGCGAGAAAATCACTTTTGAGGCGGTTAGCTTCTTCTGCTTTGAAGCTAGCCTGTTCTAATTCATGATATAGCTTAGCGTGAGCGATCGCTGTGCCTACGTGTTCTGCTAATTCTTGTACTAGTTCTACTTCTGTAGTTGTCCAATTACGATGGCGATCGCACTGTTGCAGACAAATTAAGATATTCTCCTGCTCACTGTATACCGTAGAAACTACCAAAACAGACTTTTGTTGATCGGAATCGGTTGCTAATCTATCAATAGCGATCGCTTTACGGGAATTGAGAGCTTGCTGCAGGTGAAATTCTGAGTGGGAGTCAATCTTCTTTCCCAGCATCGAATCAAATTGCGACTTACAATACTCAGCTTCTACGGTTAATTCTTTTTGATTAGGATTACAAGAAAGAATTAAACAACGACTGACTAATAGTGCTTCCCCTAAGCTCTCTACTGTTTGTTGCCAAATAGTTTCTAAATCTAAACTACGACGAATCTTGCGACTAATTTGAGTTAATAATTTTTGATAACTGTAGAGCGGAATAGGAGAAATTGAATCGGAAACTTCTGTCTCACCAAGTAACCTTCCCATAGCTAAAACTGCCAGAGGTTCTCCTGTCCCTTGCAAAATTGGACTGATAACTAATTCAAAGGAGAACGATTGCTGCTGATGAGAAAATAAACAGTAACATTGCTCAGGAATTCTTCGCTTTAAGACACGCTTAATTTTTTTGCTGTATGCCTCGAGATCTACTGGCACAAAAATATCTGACCAAGAAGAACCTACCACTTTTTCATTACTCAATCCATAGTCTTTAGCAGCTTGCCACCAAAAAGAAAGATATCTACCAGAGTTATCTTGTGTAAAAACTAATTCCGCACCCAAGTTTTCCCAACCAATTGTATTGGTTGACTGTGGGTTATTTTGACTATTAACTATTTCTGAATTGAATCCAGTGTACATTAGTAGGTAGATTGGGATTTTAGTTCGGACAAATATTCATCCTCTTCCCTGAAACTATAACCTATTGAGATCTTAGGTAGGAATGCCCCAATCAATTTCTCTATTAGAATAAAGGAGTTTCCAGTTTTTTCTTAGTTAGGCTTTTAATCGTTCCATTCACCTTTTGGTGGTAGAGGGGGGTTTCTTCTAAAGGTACGAGTAAGGTCTTCATCCATTTCTCGCTCACCTCTGAGCCATTGTTTAATCGCAGTCTCAATTATTTTGCTAGGATCGTTAGTCAAATGTCGAATCTGCTCTAAAACTTCTGAATCTAAGTGAATGGAAACCTCTACTTTTTCAGTAGAATCCTCTGGCTGTACAGCATTATTATTCATAAGATCTTATTTGGTCGCTCCTAATTTCCTATTTTAACTATTTAACTATTTAATTGTGATGCGGTAGCAGAGGCTATTAAGTATTGATAAACTTTGATAGCAGTAGAAGATTTATCAAAATCAACCTTACAATAGTTTAAGGGTTATTAATTTATTTTTTATGACCGACGTTCCCGTTTCTCGCATTCGTAATTTCTCCATCATTGCTCATATTGACCATGGTAAATCTACTTTGGCAGATAGAATGTTACAGACTACCGGTACTGTAGCTCAAAGGGAGATGAAAGAGCAGTTCCTCGACAACATGGATTTAGAAAGAGAGCGGGGGATTACTATCAAACTACAAGCAGCCCGTATGAATTATACCGCTAGAGATGGCGAAGAGTATGTATTAAATTTAATCGATACTCCTGGTCATGTGGATTTTTCTTATGAGGTATCCCGTTCTCTAGCTGCTTGTGAAGGGGCTTTATTGGTAGTAGATGCTTCTCAAGGGGTAGAAGCCCAAACGTTAGCTAATGTTTACCTGGCACTGGAAAACGATTTAGAGATTATCCCTGTTTTAAATAAAATAGATCTACCAGGAGCAGAACCAGAAAGAGTAGCTCAAGAGATTGAAGATGTTGTCGGTTTAGATTGTAGTGATATTATCAAAGCCTCTGCTAAAGCAGGAATTGGGATTGAGGATATTTTAGAATCGATCGTTCATCTCGTTCCACCACCCCAAGACACCATAGATGAACCACTAAGAGCTTTAATTTTCGATAGCTACTATGATGCTTATCGCGGTGTAATTGTCTATTTCCGTGTGATGGATGGTAAAGTCAGAAAAGGCGATCGCGTCCGTTTGATGGCTTCAGGCAAAGAGTACGAAATAGATGAACTTGGAGTTCTGTCTCCTACCCAAATTCAAGTAGAAGAACTTCATGCTGGGGAAGTAGGCTATTTTGCAGCAGCAATTAAAACCGTAGAAGATGCTCGTGTTGGGGATACCATTACTCTGGCTAAAGGTTCAGCAGCAGAACCCTTACCAGGCTACACTGAAGCTAAACCAATGGTATTTTGTGGTTTATTTCCGACCGATGCCGATCAATATGCCGATCTTAAAGATGCTTTAGAAAAGTTAAAACTTAACGATGCTGCCCTCTCTTTTGAGCCAGAAACTTCTAGTGCGATGGGATTTGGCTTTCGCTGCGGTTTCTTGGGCTTGTTACATATGGAAATTGTCCAAGAAAGATTGGAAAGAGAATATAATCTCGATCTAATTACTACTGCCCCCTCGGTAATTTATCGTGTTACCACAGTTGAGGAGGGAGTTGTCGAAATTGATAACCCCAGTCAGCTACCAGACCCCCAAAAACGAACCAAAATCGAAGAACCCTACATCAAAGTAGAAGTTATTACTCCAGAAACTTACGTGGGTACTTTGATGGATTTATGTCAGACACGACGAGGTGTATTTACTGACATGAAGTATTTCACCTTAAATCGTACTTGTCTGATTTATGAATTACCTTTAGCTGAAGTTGTTACTGACTTTTTCGATCAGTTAAAATCTCGTTCTCGGGGTTATGCCAGTATGGAATATCAATTAATTGGCTACCGCGAAAACGATCTAGTCAAATTAGATATTTTAGTTAATAAAGATCCTGTAGACGCTTTATCTACTATTGTTCATCGCGATAAAGCTTATTATGTTGGTCGTGCTTTAACCGAAAAGCTGAAAGAATTAATTCCTCGTCATCAGTTTAAAGTTCCCATTCAAGCATCGATCGGTTCTAAAGTAATTGCTAGTGAGCATATTCCCGCTTTGCGTAAAGATGTACTAGCAAAATGTTACGGTGGTGATATTTCACGGAAGAAAAAACTACTCCAAAAACAAGCTAAAGGTAAAAAACGCATGAAGGCTATTGGTACAGTAGATGTACCTCAAGAGGCTTTTATGGCAGTATTGAAGCTAGATTAAGTAGTTAGTAGTTAGGAATGAGGATTTTATTATCTACACAAGTTGGCTTTCCTAAGCTTGCTATTATCAGAGTTATTTATAGCGTTTCTCGGACTCATGAGGTACAGTAGCAACAATGAGTAAACCAGTTCCGAATATCTTGTTGAGTGACGGTCAACATAGCATCGAAAATCCCACCAATTAAATCTTTATAGTTTCTTGC
>JBFRWE010000085.1:0-3259 GCA_051439345.1 Xenococcaceae cyanobacterium | reverse complement strand
GTAACCAATTACTGGACGTTTATAAGGATGTTCAGTAAAAGCAGTATCAAGAAAGGCTTCAATCATTGTGCCAATAGCCGAATTATCGGTTCTTAACCTTCTTTCTTCCAGAATCACCTGCTTTTCTTTATAAAATTCCCGAAACACAGGATCGAGAAATCTTTCTGATTCGAGGGACATCCACAACTCCAACTTATTAGCAGGGAAACTGTAAAAATAGCTAGTGTAGTCCGTAGAAGTAACTGCATTTAAGCCTACACCACCAGCAGTTTCGACAATCTTTCCATACTCATTTTGTTCGACAAAATTACTAGCTACACCCTCTGTCTGAGTAAATTCTTTAGTTAGTTGTGCTAGTTTTTCTTGGTTTCCCTCTGCTTTGGCTTGTTGCATTTTGGCGAATAATCGATCCAAACGCTCTAAATATTTCTTTTCAACGGAATATTCCCTAGTACCAATTTTGTCTGTTCCCTTGAAAGCTAAATGCTCTAAAAAATGAGCGACTCCAGTTTTACCATCCGGTTCATCTACCCCTCCTACATTGGCATAGGTAACAAAAGACACTACAGGAGCTTCATGATTTTCCAGCACAATGAACTTCATGCCATTATCTAGCCTAAATTCATTAACTTGCTCAATGACTCTATTTAAATAAGGTTGAATAGAGCTACTAGAAGCAGAATTTATGCTTGTATCTGCTAGTGCTGAACCACAATTAACCAAGCCCAAGATTAAAATTAAGCTGAAAATCAACCCATTGTACCAAGAGGAAGAACCTTTTTGGCTCTTTCTAGACAAAAATATCGGAGGAAGAATCTGCTGTTTAAGGATTTGCCACAATTGAACCATAATAATCAAATCTCAAAATAATTTAAGCAAAATATCGATATGTGTAAGAAATAACATTCTGTGAAGATTTACTGAGAATCGGTCTTTCTTATTAGAGAATAACCACAGAGTACAAGCTTAGTAACAAAATTATTACTAAATAATATAGAGAATATTTACTATTGTTACTCCTGTGAGCTTACTCAGTTGCCAGTATTTAAGTTTTAATCTCCAATTAGTTATCATTATTTCATTATGCAAGTTTTTCCTCAGCGAACTTTAAAGGAGGCACGATCGACGTCTCATACCGAAGAAAATACCCGTACTCGGATCTTACAGGCTGCACTGCATTTGTTTGCTCGCCAAGGCTATGACGGCACAACCACTAAGGACTTAGCCAATGCTGCCAATGTAGCTGAGGGAACATTATTTCGTCATTTTGCTAATAAAAAAGCTATTTTAATCGAAGTCGCCACTTCTGGTTGGGTAGAAATTCTTACCGATCTCTTAACAGAATTGAGTGAAATGGGTAGCTATAAAGCAGTAGCTCAAGTAATGAAACGGAGAATGTTGAATATGCGCAAAAATAGTAATTTATTGCGTGTTTGCTTTATCGAAGCTCAATATCATCCCGAACTAAGAGAAAGAATTCAAGTAGAAGTAATTGCTAAAATGACCGATGTAGCAGAAGCCTTTTTTGAGACGGCGATGGAAAAAGGTATTTATCGTCAGATGAACCCGAAAATAGTTGCTCAGGTATTTTTAGGCATGTTTGCGATCGCTGGTTTTTCTAATCAAACTATCCTTGAACCTCAGGCTTCTCCTCAAGCAATTCAAGAAATGGCAGAGGGTATTGCCGATATTTTTCTGAATGGGGTACTAGCTGGTAATCAATAGGTAGGAGTAGTTAGGAGTTAGTGGTGAGTTGATGACCATTGTTCAAAAAACCTCTAGATCAAAGAAAAGAAAAAATAGCCCTAAGTTTTGGTTTGAAAGATTTATGGCTTTGGTGGCAACCCTAAATCTAATGTTAGTTTTGTTTGATTTAAGTTATGTTCCTCTGCGAGATTTTTGGTTACAAGGTTATATTAGATTGGGTGAATTGACTATTGGTTTCTTGGAGTTTGAAGGAATCAGACTAGACATAATACCCTATCCCATTTCTAAGTTGATTACACAATACGATCTCCTGAAAGGGATAGTTCCTCACCGTGATACAGAACAGTATTTAGACAAATTTGCGCAATTAAAACAAGAAATAGCCACTAAAAACCTTAATTCTCCTGAAATAGTCTCTTTGCTGGCGGAATTGCGCTTTCGTAGTGTAGAAATGATTGATACCAATCCTTTTGCCGAAGCGGGTAAAACTGGTACTCTCGAGCAAATCAAAAACCGAATGCGAGAATATCTCCCTAACCCAGATGATTCTGCCAAAGAAGCATTTCGTCAATTTTGGACTGTTAATTATCTTCAAGCGCAAACCAGTGAAAAATTAGATTTTTTTACTACAGAAATTCAACCCCTCATCGAGCGCAATTATTATCGTCGTATCAGTGAAAGTGGCAACTATGTAGATAATTTTGGTTTGATTGACTTTCCTTTCGGCGTTTTTTTTGCCTTAGAATTTTTAGCTAGAACTTGGTATATCAGTCGGACTCGCACTAATATCAGTTGGCGAGATGCTATGTTATGGCGTTGGTACGATCTGTTTTTCTTCTTCCCATTTTGGCGATGGCTAAGAGTTATTCCCGTCACTATCCGTTTGAATTCGTCACAGTTAATCGATCTGCTTCCAGTCAAAAAACAACTAAGTCAAGGTTTAGTAGCAGGGATCGCCGAAGATGTTACCGAAGTAGTAATTATTAGAGTTATCAATCAGTTTCAAAATTCCCTCCGTCAAGGAGATATTAATAAATTATTAGCGCAGAGGGAAGCAAATCCTTATATCGACCTTAACAATACCAATGAAATTGCCGAAATTTTTAAATTAATTGCTCAGCTAATGGTTTATCAAGTTTTACCCCAAATTAGACCAGAAGCAGAAGCCTTGCTGGAGTATAGTATCGAAAAAGCTCTCAAGCAAACTCCAGCTTATCAAGGAATTAGATTTTTACCAGGAAGTGAGTCTACCATAGATACTCTGGTAACCCAATTAGTTAGCCAAACCTACCAAGCCTTCTCTGATATCCTCAATGCTGCTTTAGAAGAAGACGAAAAATTTAATGAATTATTAGACAGTATGATTACTAACCTTAGTGAATCTTTTTCCAGCGAACTCAAAGCACAAGAGAGTCTGAGCAAAATTGAATTATTATTGATTGATTTATTAGAAGAAATAAAAGTTAACTATGTAGAACAACTCTCCTTAGAAGATGTAGAAGAAATTCTCGAACAAACTAGAGCCTTGCGTCGAATAGCCCAAACCCAGTAA
>JBFRWE010000084.1:0-10720 GCA_051439345.1 Xenococcaceae cyanobacterium | reverse complement strand
CTCTTTTTTGTTGTTCTGGTTGCTCGCGATCGATCATAAAATCAGCAGAAAATTGTTCTAGACTCTCAAATAATGCTTCCCAAGAATTTTGATAGGGTAAGAGTACAACAGCATTGCCAACACGTTTAATTAATACTTTGTCCCCTGGAAAACGATATTTTTTAGGTGAGAGTAGCTCGTTGGTTACGAGAAGAAGGATATGAAGTATTTTCAGTTTATGAAGAAGCACGAGGAATCACAGATGATGTCATTATTAGAAAGGCTTTTGATGAAAATTTATATAGCAATACGTCAGAAAGTTAGGACACAACAAGCTTATTAATCTAACCAACTGTCCCAGTTAAAGGAGAACTAGCACTAGCATATTGCTTGACAGGAATTCTTCCTGCTAGATAAGCTAGTCTTCCTGCTTCTGCTGCTAAACCCATTGCCCTTCCCATGGCTGGAGGATTTTGAGCAAGAGCGATCGCGCTATTAACCAACAAAGCATCTGCCCCTAATTCCATGGCATAGGCAGCCTCGCTAGGTGTACCAATACCTGCATCTACTACCACAGGAATTTTAGTTTCCTCAATAATAATACTAATATTGGCAGCGTTTTTAATTCCTTGCCCTGAGCCAATAGGTGAACCTAAAGGCATTACTGTGGCACAACCCACTTCTTCTAATCTTTTTGCCAATAGAGGGTCGGCATTAATATAAGGCAAGACAGCAAATCCTTCTTTAACTAGTTGTTCTGCTGCTTCTAGCGTACCGATAGGATCGGGTAATAAATATTTAGCATCGGGAATAACTTCTAATTTGACAAAATTATTATCTTCTTGCCCTAATAACTTTGCCATCTCCCTACCGAGACGAGCTACCCGAATAGCTTCTTCTGCGGTTTTACACCCTGCGGTGTTGGGTAACATCCAGATTTTACTCCAATCCAGAGCCTCAGCTAAACCCTCATGTCCTGGGGCTTTAGTTTGCACCCTTCTAACTGCTACGGTAACAATTTCGCAACCACTAGCTACCACACTTTGCTGCATCGCTTCGATACTAGGATATTTCCCTGTACCTGTCATTAAACGAGAATTAAAAGTCCGTCCAGCGATCGATAATCGATCTTGACTAGATTCAGTCGGTAAAGATGCTGTAGGTTTTGATTCAATTTGTAGAGATACTTGATGACCGTTTTTACTAGAGTTTTTGAAATGTATCATATTACTTGTTGTCTGTGCAGTATGAAAACGTTGCCAATTAAAATGGGCTAAGAGAGGGTCAGTTTTCTGTTCTAAAATTAAATCTCCTAGTAAAGAAGCTGTGACAGGAGCAAGTAAAATACCATTGCGATAATGACCTGTAGCTAAAAATAGATTATCACAGGGGCTAGTACCAAGGATAGGTAACTCATCAGGAGTACCAGGACGAAATCCCCACCAAAAGTCTTCAATTTGCCATTCTTCGATCGCTGGATATAATTTGATAGCTCGATCTAACAAGCCTTGTATTCCTTTCGGTGTGTTGTTGGGAGTCCAGCCTACTTCTTCTGCCGTTGCACCAACAATCAATCGTCCATCTTGACGAGGAACAAGATAAGTATCTGTGCCATATAAAACTCTTTGTAAGGGGTATGGTTGATGGGGTTGATGAGGCATCCTTACAGCCAGCATTTGTCCTTTAACAGGACGTACTGGTAGAGGCAATAATTGACTTAACCAAGAGCCAGTAGCCAAAACATAGACACCTGCTTGTAATTCGCCGATAGAAGTGAAAACGCTATTTACTTTACCTTGCCTTTGTTGTATCGCCTCTACGCTTACTCCTTCTTTTATCTCTACTCCTAAAGCTTGAGCAGCTTGTAATAAAGACTTTACGAGTAAACGATTATCTACCTGACCATCTTCTGGATACCACCAACCACCAATAACTTCTGCACCTAAACCTGGTTGATAGAATTGAATACTTTGTTGATCTAGCCAAATCTTATTAACATCTTGTGGCTGAATAGATTGTGGTTGCTTGTATACAGGAGCTAAAATACCACAAGACCAGTAACCAGTTTCTTGACCTGATAATTCTGCTAATTTGCTTACCCATTCAGGATAAAGCCAGCGAGACTTTAAACATAAATCCTGCATTGGCTTAGAAGCAATTTCCTCTGCCATAGGAGCTAACATTCCTGCTGCTGCATGGGAAGCTGCTTGCTGAAAATCTCGACTGAGAACAGTAACTTTGGCACCGCGTAGTTGAAGATCGATAGCGATCGATAAACCGACGATCCCCCCGCCAATAATCAGACTATCTTTTGTTTTCATACCCTTCAGTCTATCTCAATCTCCATGTAAGGTAGATATTATATAGTACTTTTTTTAGACTTAGTTTAAGCTTTACCTTATTGTTGAAAATCATGGAAGAGTTACGGAAAGTACAGCTAGAATCAGGCGCGGAATTCAGTACCGATACCAAGATCCCTCTTAGTTTTGGTAATGATACCTCAGGGTTATTGGCAGCAAAAACAAAAGTAGCTATTGTCGATCGATCTCATTGGGGACTGCTGAAAATTAGTGGTGAAGATCGTTTGCGTTATCTACACAATCAAAGCACTAACAATTTTAATCAACTGCAACCAGGAGAGGGTTGTGACACAGTTTTTGTAACTTCTACGGGGCGTACTCTCGATTTAGCTACAGCTTACGTCGAGCGAGATGCTCTATTGATTTTAGTTTCTCCCAATCGTCTTCAACAATTACTCAAATGGTTAGACGGTTTTATTTTTCCGTTTGATAAGGTTAAACTAGACGACCTTACCGCAGAAAATGCCATATTTACTCTAGTTGGAGCAGATAGCAATAAGTTAATTGCCAATTTAGGGTTAGAAAGTTTTATCGATCGATCGGCCTGTCATCACGAACTAGTCACCTTAGATGGTATCACTGTACGCCTGGGAGTAGGAAGTGGCTTAGCTTTGCCAGGATATACTCTAATTGTGCCTATAGATGATGCAGCTAAAGTCTGGTCTAAATTAACGGATACTGGTGCAGTACCTATTGGCGCTCGAGTCTGGGAACGCTTGAGAATAGAACAAGGAAGACCAGCAGCAGACCTAGAACTTACTGAAGATTATAATCCCTTAGAAGCAGGACTATGGTACACAATTTCTTTTGATAAGGGTTGTTATATCGGACAAGAAACTATTGCTCGTCTCAATACTTACAAAGGTGTTAAACAGAGACTATGGGGTGTTAAATTGAGCGAGCGAGTTTCTCCCCAAACACCTATTACTGTAGACGATAAAAAAGTAGGTATTCTGACTAGCTATATAGACACTGCTGAAGGGGGATTAGGTTTAGCTTATATTAAAACGAAAGCTGGTGGTCTTGGTTTAAAGGTTCAGGTTGGCTCAGCAGAAGGACTATTAACAGACGTACCTTTTCTCAAACACGAATACCCAAATTCCTGAACTCCTGTATAGACGTTCCCTGGAACGTCCCTACTTTAATTTTTGGCGACCATTACGCACTACTGCCAGTATATTGCTTAATTCCTGTTCCAGATTGCCCAAAACTGCATCAGCATAACCATCAGATCCTGCCTGAATTTCTTGGCACTCAGCCATAGTTATTTCTTTCAGGTGTTTCATTTCTGCGTGAGTTTTCTGTTTTAGTTGTTCGCATTCTTTATGTACTCGGAACATAATCTTAGAAGCTTCTAATTCAGCTTCCCTAACCAAAGCAGATTTGCTTAATATTTTAGCAGCATGATTTTCCGCAGATTCAACTAAATTACGAGCATAGCTTTCTGCTTCTTGAATAATCTTGCGTTTACTATTTAAGATATCTTGAGCGCGAGCAAATAAGTTAGGTAGCTCAGTTTTGATTAAATCTAGCTTTCTTAATATTTGTTCGCGGTCTAAAATAATCAATTCTGTTAAAGGAACTTTAACTCCATCTGATAACAAATCTTCTAATTGCTCTAATTCTCGTGCCATAATCGAATTATGCTCATAGATTTCTGAAGCAGTTTCTTGCTCCTTAAATTCTGTTATTTCTTCATTAACCTGGGACTCTTTACCTAACATATTAATCAAGTTGGGCGATCGCCTAATATAAGTTATCGGAAAGTTCAATTGACTTCAGCAATGTTACTATCCATTGTTTGAGCAGAATGAAATCTGAGCCACAAAAACAGCCAAGGGAATTTTGAGAAATAATTAAATTATTTAGTTACCTATTATAGTCAGAAAAAATCAACCCAGTTATATTCTCTAAATTATGTAACTTTAAGTCAGATGGCGGATAATTATAAGTAATTTTTAAGTCTAATTTCAACAAGAAAAAAGGGGAGGAGAAAGCGGAATAAGCAGGAAAATGAAGGTTACTAGCTTTTCGATTCCCATCTTTTCTATAGGTGGTATACGCACTTAGTAAATATTAATTTCGTCGGCGATCGTCTAACAAAATTTTAATATTTTTGGGTCAAAAAAAGGGCAGAAATAATTATCTACCCCACACTCTTTGATAATCTTGCTAATTTTATTTTCTGGGTAAATAAGCGATGGGATTGACTGGTGCTTTCCCATTAAGGCGAATCTCAAAATGTAAATGAGAACCAGTACTAAAGCCAGTGCTACCCATCTGAGCTATTTGCTGTCCTTGTTCTACTTTTTGACCACGACGAACTAGAATTCTGTTGTTATGGGCATACAGTGTAACGCTACCATTAGGATGTTTGACTTTAACTAAGTTGCCAAAACCTCCAGAATTCCATCCCGCAGAGATTACTTCCCCTGCAGCTGCTGCCATAATCGGAGTTCCTATGGGTGCAGCAATATCTATTCCTCTGTGGGGTCTACCCCAACGCCACCCATAACCAGAAGTAAATGTTCCTTTAGCTGGCCAAATATAACCGTTAAAGGTAGCCTCAGCAGGAGTCACAGGTAAGTACTTTTCTGGAGAAGAGAGGGGAGGAAGTTCTGGTGTGGTATTTGCACTGAGTGTGATAGTTATTCCTGTAGGACTAGACAATGCTTCTTCATTGTCTTCCATAGCAGAATTATCTATTCCAGATAATTTAGGGGTAACGTTTTCCTGAAAAGAATTAACTACTCGATCGCTATTTTGGACTGTTGCGCTAGTCGAATTGTTATTAGAAAGGAAAGAGTTGCCTCTTTCTGTAAGTTGCAGTCTCTCAAACCCATTAGTTTGAGGAATTTTTAGCCGTTGATAAACAAAAATTAGATTAGGATTTTGAATACTGTTTTCTTCAATTAATTGCTGACGAGTTATACCATAAAGTTTAGCAATCTCATTGAGATTCTCACCTGGTTGTACTATATGTATTCGTTTAATAAGATTTTGAAAATCAGTTAGTTTTGAATTTAGCTCTATGTCTCTAACTGGTTGATTTTGAGCCGTTTTAAGAGAAGGTATTTGAAAAATGTATTCCTTTGGACTCTCCTCTAACAAAAGTTGAGAATTATCCTTGGCTGATTCAATCGAGTTTGTTTGTTCTACTAAAGATAAATTTTGCTTGTATGGATTATTAATTCTCAGGCTAGTAGTAACACTTTCAGCTTTTTCAATTTTGACCTGCTCATTAATTTTGACCTGCTCATTAATTTGAGCAATGGGTAATTCAGATAATGAATTCTTATAAAAATTTTGTTTGATATTTAGAGCCAATAGAGGGTTTTGTCTCAGAGCCAAAAATCTGCTCTTTTGGGCGAGTTTATTGTCCCAATTTACTATTTTTTGAGAGGAATCAGCTGAGTAACTTTTGATTACATCTGTATGGTTAGCTGCCTTAGCTGCTTCTTGCTGACCTGTTAATAATATACCGATCGCACTGACAGAAATAGCCAAACCCAGCTTGGCAACAGATTTACAATTTCGGAGGCAACTTTTTAGCATATTCTTGGGATTCTTAGAAGTTCTATTGTCTAACTGCGTTTTATTATTGATGGATGCACACAAATGTTCTGATGTTAATTCTGTTCTGTCTTGTCTACTCATAGATTCCTCTCGTTTAAATAACCTCCTAGTGTCAATTTGTATTTTTATAATTTCGTTTATAAAATCAGAGAATTATGACTTTTAAGGATCGAAATTCAGCAAAAACACTTACTTTAAATACAAAAATAATAACCCGATCTCGTAAAAATACGGATATGACTAGGTAGAAATACTTTCTTTTTTGGCTAAGATACACAAAGTGGATGCTAAGTGCACGTTTATTTAGGAAATTATTAGATTTCTCCGAAAGATTAACCTGAAAAATCAATTTCGACAAGTATTATCTGTTACCGTGCTATACATTTTGGGGAGATTTAATTTTTTGACCCTTACTAGGTAAATCTATTGCTGATAACCAAGTTGACGGCGAGCCTCAAATAAACCAATAGTTACACTTACAGAAAGGTTTAGACTACGCACTTTTGGTTGACTCATAGCAATATAAACTTGATAGTCACAAGCTGCTAGGATAGTGGGGGGTAATCCAGCCGTTTCGCAGCCAAACAAAAGCCAGTCATCTTCTTGATATTGACAATCTAGGTAATTTTTACTACCACGAACACTAAAGCCTAATAATCTACCACCTTTTTGTTGATGAACCGCTTGAAAATCTTTTATGTCTGGATGGTAGTGTAGATTCACGTAGGGCCAGTAATCTAAACCTGCTCTTTTAAGATAGCGATCGCTCAGTTCAAAACCCAAAGGTCCAACTAAGTGTAATTCTGTATTTGTGGCTGCACAGGTGCGGGCAATATTGCCTGTATTAGGAGGAATTTGTGGTTGAACAAGAACAATACGAATCGGCATTTATGAGTTATCAGGTCTACTTTGCAAAGCTAAAAGCCCTGAGCTATTAGCTTTTAGCTTACACAAGAGAAATTGTTGATTTATACCAGAAGTCTAATCTAAGCTACTAACATAGATTGACATAATTTATCTTCTAAGTCCATTTCTTGTTGTTCAATCTGTTGAATTTCTTGAGTAAGTATTGTCGGAATATCTATTCCCTGTTCATGAAGTTTCAACCACTTTTGAGCAGTATTGCCAGAGCGTAAGATTTTGTTTAAAGGAGACAAAAAACAACTGTAACCTTGTTTTTTGGCGAAAGGTAGAACTTGCTGATAAATTTCTCTAATCCAATCACGAGCGGTGATTTTTGTACCATCTTGCCAATGTTGTAGTTGAGCATCAAGACTGGAGTGAGCCACGGCTGTTTCATTAGCTGCTGTAATCGTCATCAACTCCGATTCATCAAGCTGACTGCTTTGTAAGGGATCTAGAGTGGGTTGAGCAAACATTTGATTTAATCTTGCTTCCAATAAAGCCGTGATAGCCAGCAATGAGATAGGATCGACAATTAGATCGCAAACTCTTAACTCCAAGCGATTCAGATTGTAAGGACGATGATCCCCATTCGGTCTTACTGATGTCCAAAGGTGACGAACATTTCTCATTGTTCCTTGAGCTAATTGTGCTTCTGTCCAATCAATGAAGTGATTGTGACTATTGAACAGGGGAACTTCTGGAGGCGTTTGCGGAAAAATATGCCAACGGGTTGAGTGATAGCCTGTTACTTTATCTTTGAGAAAAGGAGAGGAGGCACTTAGAGCTAAATATAGAGGAGCTTCCACTCTAATCAAACGACAAGCTTGCATCAGCACTTCGGGATCGCTAATACCAATATTGATATGAACACTAGCCGTGACTACTTTCGTTCCATAGGTTTTCTCGATATAACTATGATAAGGATTGTGGGGATCGGAACGATAAAAGCGATCGCTATTGCCTAAAGATAAAGTACTTCCAGGAATCAACGTATAATCTCCTAGACTTTGTAAGTATTTTCTTAATTTTTGCCGTGGTTTAACTAAGGCGCAGAGTAAGCGATCGTAATTACAAAAGGGAGCAGTTGTATACTCTACATTTCTGCTATCTGGTTCGCGAACAAATCCATCTAAAGCTTGGACTATTTTATCTGATAAACCAATAACACGACCTGCTGGCGTGCCAGTATACATTTCTATTTCAAACCCTTTGGATAGCAACACAGTTTTTCCTCTCTATGCACAGCTTTATCTAAAAAGCTATTAGCTTTCGTCCTTTACTAGTTTAGTGAAACAAGAAAAACTTACCTATCTTAATATTTTCTATAAAAAATATCGATAATTATGGAGATGTAAAACAAGATCTTGCTATAACCCAGATTGGAAAAGATTTTGAGCTATTGATCCTCTCAGTGTCAATCTTAAAATCGCCACATATTACACAAAATCACACCATCTTTACGCTAGTATGTCAAGTTGGTGTAAGAAAACAAAATTTAGAGGAGTCCTATGACAACACTATTATCTCCTGAAAGTCAAACAGCTAAAGTCGATCGCCTTTCTGCAAATATTTCTAACCCATCGGATGCCCCCAAAGTAGCCAAATGTTACCAAGCAGATCAGCAAGTCAAATATCTTCACCTGCAAGCTGAAATTGAAGTCCTGCTGCAAGAGTTACAGACTCTCAAACAACAAAAGTATAATAAACATTCACTGAAAATATAGTCAAATATTTATCGGAATTATCCAAAAGTTAAATTTAAGTTCGATCATCCCAGAGTAAATTATCTCTGATTCCCTAAATAGAAAAATATTAATTCTGCAGAGATTAAAAGTGCCAGATTGTGCTTTTTAACTGATAAGGTAAAAAGTATTAAGTAGCAAGCAAATCTAACGGTAAGATAGTCTAATTACTACTAAGCAAATTAAAATCCAAACAATTTGGGGTAAACATGACGATACATCCTCAACTACAGCAAGCCTTTACTCAAAAAAATGCCCTCAAAGTAATTAGTGGCTTAAACAATTTCGATAGTGCGCGAGTAGCATCTATTGTTAGGGCAGCAGAAGCAGGAGGGGCAACTTTTGTTGATATTGCTGCTGACTTTGCCCTAGTTAGTGATATTCGTCAACTCACCAATTTACCTATCTGCGTTTCTGCTGTCGAACCAAACTTATTTGTAGACGCAGTAAAAGCAGGTGCCGATCTAATTGAAATTGGTAATTTTGACAGCTTTTATGCTCAGGGAAGACGTTTTGACGCTCCAGAAGTTTTAGAGTTAACTAAGCAAACACGCTCTCTTTTACCTGAGGTTACTCTTTCAGTAACAGTCCCTCACATTTTAACTTTAGACAAACAAGTCCAGCTAGCAGAAGAATTAGTTAAAGCTGGAGCTGATATTATTCAAACAGAAGGTGGTACTAGTACTAACCCTATTCATCCTGGGGTTTTAGGGCTAATTGAAAAAGCTTCCCCTACTTTAGCTGCTGCCCATAGTATTGCTCGTGCGGTTAATGTGCCAGTATTATGTGCTTCTGGTTTATCTGCGGTTACCGCACCTATGGCGATCGCTGCTGGTGCTTCTGGAGTTGGTGTAGGCTCTGCTATTAACCAATTAGATAGTGAGATAGCTATGGTGGCTGCTGTCCGTAGTTTGGTTGAAGCACTCGCTGATGATACTAAAAACCATAATCCTTCTGAAGTAGTTGCCAAAAACTACCCCTTAATTAATTAAATATTAATTAAATATTTAGTTCGACTAAACCATATTCCAGGTAACACTTATAGGAAAGATATTAAAGGGGAAAGGCGAAAAAAAATCACCTTTCCCCTTTTTTCATTGAATAAAGCTGAACTTGATATATTGGTGAATTGTAACGAGTTCACATTAGTTAGTATTACTGAGGATTGTTAAGCCTAAATTTACTAATCTAGTAGTTAGCCGAACACACTTCCACACAATTTAAAAAAAATTAACGTTAAGTTCGACAAGTCTCAAAATTTATAATGCGGTTAATATCTTTTCTTAAACTTTGCATCGTTATGGTTATTATTCATATAACCTTGGGCGATCTTTTTTTACCAGAACCTTATCGTCAGAACAGTAAACAATTACGGGATAACATCAATAACTATATAGTTAGTTTGTTGCCAGAGCGCAAAATCTTTGATTTCTAGTAGATAAAGAAAAAACTGGAAATAAAGTCTTCAGCACACAAGTTTAAATTAGAGTAAAGTAGCAAAATCTGCCAAATTTCGTGGATAGCAGCATTTTAGCTAGTAGGGGCGGTTAGTCGATCGCCCAAAGAGATAAATTTACCCAGTAAAAGCGATCGAGATAAAATCAGATTAAGTGTAGTGCAAAATACATTACCTAATTGAGATCTTGAGCAATTAGTACTTACGTACGTAAGATCTTAAAAGTAAGTAAACAATTGTGCCTAGTTGAGTTCTCTACGGGTTAAAACCGCGTAGATTCCATAATCGTTCTATTCTCTAAAGCACTGTAGCCTCTTTGTCGTTAAATAAACCAAACAAAGGACTAAGAATTGCTCCGAAAACAAAGCCTCCAGCATGCGCCCAATAGGCAACACCACCACCTTGCATCCCTACATGGGCAGAAGCTTCTAGCATACTTATACCATTAAAAGCTTGTTCGATAAACCAAAAACCTAAAAACCAAAGAGCAGAAATACGGAAAATGGGAAAAAAGAAGCCCAAAGGAACAAGAGTGACTATTTTAGCTTGAGGAAATTTAATTATATAAGCTCCCATTACCCCAGCGATCGCGCCACTAGCACCAAGAGAAGGAACAGGAGAAGCAGCAGCAAAGAAAGATTGAGTTAATCCAGCTAAAGCACCACAGCTTAAATAGAACAATAGATATTTAATTCTACCTA
>JBFRWE010000083.1:0-6562 GCA_051439345.1 Xenococcaceae cyanobacterium | reverse complement strand
TTAAACCCATAAGCATCTCTGACAAAATATAGTGGTCGCCTTTTAACTTCTTCATAGACACGACCTAAATATTCACCAATAATTCCCAGGGTAATTAACTGTATACCACCAAAAAATAGAACTGCTACCATCAAAGAAGCATACCCTGCAACATCAATACCAAAGATGAGAGTACGAATAATTAAAAAAGAAGCATATACCAAAGAAATAAACGAGACAACTAAGCCAATATAACTCCAAACTTTGAGGGGAAAAAAACTAAAAGAAGTAATGCCATCTAAAGCAAAATTCCACAGTTTCCAATAATTCCAGGTAGTTTTTCCGCCAAAACGAGGCTCTCGATCGAATAAAATAGAAGTCTGTTTATACCCTACCCAAGCAAATAATCCTTTCATAAAACGAGTCCTTTCAGGCATTTGTTTAATAGCTTCTACTACTTGGCGATCTAATAAGCGGAAATCTCCTGTATTGGGGGGAATAGGTACAGGACTCATTTGGCCAATAGTTTGATAAAAAGATTTAGCTGTAAAACGTTTAAGCCAACTTTCTCCTAAACGCGATCGCCTGGTAGCATAGACAACATCATATCCTTCTCGCCATTTGGCTACTAATTGTTCAATTAATTCTGGTGGATCTTGTAAATCAGCATCTATAGGTATAATTGCTGCCCCGTCAGCATAATCTATACCCGCAGTGAGAGCAATTTCTTTACCAAAATTACGAGATAAATTAACTACCTTGATAGCTGGATTACAATTATGATGATCTATTAATAATTTGAGAGTGTTATCTCGGCTACCATCATTAATGCAGACAATTTCATAGGTGGTATTTAGGGGATCTAAGGCAGATAAAAGTCTTTCAATTAAATAGTCAATATTGGCTTCTTCATTATAAAGAGGAACAACTATAGAAAGTTCTACAGAATTAGATGGGAATGACATACACTCGGTTTGGTAAATATAGTGTTTGATTGAATAATACTAAGTCTGATATTGCACAGTCAGACAATAATTTAGGATCTTCTCAATAAAATGGTTAGTAGCTTTAAGCTTAGACGTATTCAGACTGTATTTTCAAATTCTGGACAAGGCAATAGGCACTCTGGCAAATTAAGTTAAGTCCATGCTTATTTATTACGGAGATTATACTGGTATCGGCAGAATTACAAAATTTCAATCTACCATTGTTCAAAAATTATCTAAGTAAATTGGGACACACATCCAAACCCCAAAATAGATAAATATTTGAATTCTGATTGTCCTAATCAATATAAACAGGCTATGTCGAAAACACTCAAGTCTATTTCCTGGGAATGGTTACTTTTAGGCGCGATCGCAATCGCTGTTATTTTAAGAATTATTAATCTTGGTAGTCGTGAATTTTGGTACGATGAGGTTCTATCTTTACTTTTATCTACAGGACAAAAAAGTTTATACTCTACACCAAAAGATGTACCTGTCGCGATCGCTAGTTATCAAACTCTCTTCTCTTTACCGATAGAAAACAGCCTGAGTGATATTGCTATTACCCTAGAAAAACTACTCAAAGGTTTAGTGGCAGAACCTCATCCTCCACTGTTTTATTTAGGACAACATTTGTGGTTAAGATTGTTTGGTAATTCTGAGATAGCTATGCGTAGTTTACCTACCCTATACAGTATCGGGGCTATGGTTTGTGCCTACAGTATTGGGCGATACTTACTTGGACATCGAAGTGGTTTACTCTTTTCCGCATTACTGGGTTTAAATCCTTTTTATCTATTTCATTCTCTTAATGTTAGAATGTATAGTCCTTTAGTGTTTTGGACGCTTTTAAGTGGTTGGGCATTGCTAGAAACAACTAAGCAAGAAAATGAGCCTAAGAAACTGTGTTTTTGGATTGTAATCCTGGTTTTTTCGGTAGCAGCAGGATTTATGACCTTTTATTACTTTCTTTTTTTTGTAGCCAGTTTAGGAATTTTAGTCTTATTATGGGATATCCAAAGATGGTGGCAACACGCTATTAGATTAACCGTAGGCGTTTTACTTCCTGTGCCTTGGCTGTTGTGGGGAACAAGACAACAATTAAATAATGCAGATTTAGGTCGTTTTGCTGCGGGTAGTAATTGGCTAGAAACTACTATTAAACACTTACAAGGAATAATCAATACTTTTACCCCTCAACTTATTTGGGGAGATTGGGTAACGATTATGCCTCCTCTAGAGATTATCTTATCAGGCATAGTCGCGATCGCCCTATTAATCGCTATTAGTATCCATCTTTGGCAACAAAATCACCGTCAACTTCTACTAGTTGCCTTGTGTTTCGGGATTGTTCCATTATTAATGATGGTAGCGGTAGATGTGGTATCAGGCAAATTTACTGTTGGTTTTGGTTGGGGACGGTCATTAATTTTTATTTTGCCTGGTTGTCTATTGTTATTAACTGTCTGGATCGAAAAAGCAGCAGGACAATGGAAATTAGTAGTAGTCCTTAGCTTACTCTTATTTTACTTAACTGTTAACGTCACAGATTTTTCTTGGCGTTCTCGGTGGATGTTTCATCGAATAGCAGACATAATTGAGCAAGAAACAGCTAAACCGACTTTGATTGCTATGAACTCTAATGCTTGGGGTCATGTGTTGCGCCTGGCTTATTATCTACCCTCGGAGTCTCCAGTAATGCTACTAGCCCAAAATTCTGCTAAGTTAGCTGATGCCCTTGATAAAACCCTTGTTAACCCATCACAGCCATACCAGTATATCCTTTGGTTAGATAGCGATCGACCTGTATGGGGTTCTCCAGCAACCGACATAGAAAAAAAACACGTAGAACAAACTTTAGTCCCACAATTTGAGTTAATCAAAACCGAAAGACTTATAGGCACGTGGGAGTTAGATAATTTTACTGCTAATCTCTATCAACGTCGTCTACCTAATTCTTAACCTAAATATACTTTATCCCTATGAATTCCTACTCAGAACTTTTGCCTGTTCCTACTGGTGGATTAGAAATTGGTAACACGCCTTCGGTAACTGTGGAAACAACCCCAACCCCCCTCAAGTTTTCTTTGATTATTCCCTCTTATAACGAAGGGGATAATATTCAAGAAATTGTCAGAATTTTGAGTGGATTACTCGATAGCGAAATTCCAGGAGAATATGAATTAATTGTAGTTGACGATAATAGTCCAGATGGAACTTGGAAACTAGCCCAAGAATTAACCAGTCAATATCCTCAACTAAGGGTAATGCGTCGTCAACAAGAAAAAGGGTTATCTACTGCCGTAATTCGTGGTTGGCAAGTAGCCAGAGGAGAAGTACTAGGAGTAATTGACGCTGATTTGCAACATCCGCCAGAAGTATTACTGCAACTGTGGCAAGAAATGGAAAAGGGAGCAGATTTAGCCGTTGGTAGCCGTCACGTCGAAGGCGGAGGAGTAAGTGAATGGAGTATTATTCGCCGTTTTCTCTCCCGTGGGGCGCAAACGCTAGGCTTAATTATCTTACCAGAAGTAATTGGTCGTCTCAGCGATCCCATGAGTGGCTATTTTATGGTGCGTCGTAATGCCATTGTGGGGAAATCTCTAAGTCCTGTAGGTTATAAAATTTTGATTGAAGTAACTGGGAGGGGAAAAATTCGCTGGATAGGTGAAGTAGGATATGTGTTTAGGGAACGTCAAGCAGGAGAAAGTAAAGTTACCTGGAAGCAATATGTTGAGTATATTCAGCATTTGCTTAGGTTGCGTTTTTCTCTCTGGCCGATTAAAAGATTTCTCCGCTTTGGGGTAGTTGGTTTTAGTGGTGTTTTTGTCGATTTAGGTATATTTTATGTTTTAAGAACTCTACTGGGATTAGGGTTAACTCGCAGCGCAATTCTCTCCTCAGAAGTGGCAATTATCAATAACTTTCTCTGGAACGATCTTTGGACTTTTGGCGATATTGCTAGTCAACAAAGAGGATGGCGCAAAAGAATTAAAAGATTACTTAAGTTTAATATAGTCTGTCTTTCTGGACTAGTATTAAATGTTTTGCTAGTTAATTTATTATTTAATGTCTTAGGAGTAAACGAATATATTGCTAAATTAATGGCGATCGCTGCCGTTACTCTCTGGAACTTCTGGTTTAACCTCAAATTAAGCTGGCGAGTTACCGATTCAAGTAAATAATTTAGTTGAGGAGTTTAGGAGTTACAAAATCAAAACTAACTACTAACTACTCCATACTTGAGAAGTCTCTAATTATCGTATCCTTATAGTTTGTATCATTTTCAGCCGAATATTGCTGTTTTTGGGTATCACAATAATTAAGAAAACCACTAGTTTCTGAACTATAAGTAATATAGTTATAAGTTATTTTGATACACTTGCCCAAATTGATAATATCCCCAGAATCAAGTCGATGAAGGGTTTTTTTATCTCCATTAATGAATATACCATTACGACTTCTTTGGCGTTTACCCTTACCATCAATAATCCAATAAGAATAGTCAGTTTGCCCAGCCTTTCCTGTGTATCTCATCCAGGCTATGGTTGCATGATGGCGAGAAATCAGCTTATCAGAAACTACTAAAGCATTACTAGGATGACGACCAATAGAGAAAACCGAAGTATTGAGAGATACTGCCCTCCTAGAATCTGGTGATTCCACAATTAGTATATGTCTTCCCTCTAATAAATTCGCTTTATTAAAATTAACTAGAGTCAGCTTAGGTTTCTCAGCAATCATTATATTTAGGGGATAATTTGTATATTTTTTAATTAAGATGAGATAAAAATATGAAATATAATTACTTTAATAACTCCCATATAACTTATCATAAAATCGTGTTCTAAAAAACTTCATCTCAATATAAAGTGAATCAAATTAAAATACCAAATGGCATCAGTAAAAGTATGGAATTAAGCCTAAATTATATATAAATTAACTAGGCAGTAAAGGTTGTGTATAAGCAGAGAAACCTGCATTCTTAAGAGAAAAAACTGTTTTTTGGTCGTCTTGTACCCAAAATTTCTGTCCGAAACGAATAAATTGACGTTGTTCTCCTTGACCGATCGCAGCAACTACAGGCATTTTAGCTTTGTTTCTTTCTCCAGATTGCTCTTGTAAAATTCCTTTAAGACTTGCTTGTATGCTTCTATCTAATGCTTGTTCGGGAGTTATTTCTAACATTATCATTTTTACTTGTTCGATTATTTCTGCATCTTCAACAATAATTTGCAGTTGTTCTTCTCTTCTTTCAACTTTACCCCAGATAATTAGACGAGCATTATCTATAATTAGGTTTTCTAGTTGTTCGTAGGCATTAGGAAAAATTACTCCTTCTGCTTCTCCTGTAATATCCTCCATCTGAACAAAAGCCATAGGAGTACCTTTTTTAGTCACAATTTTTTTGATAGTAGTTAACATCACTACTGCACTAATCTTTTTTCTTGATTTTTGTGCGGATAATTGACTTAAACTAATAGGAGATAGAATTTGTGCTGCTTGCTGAACAGATTTAAGGGGATGTTCAGAAACATAAAAACCTAAATTTTCTTTTTCTAGCTTTAGTTTTTCTTGTAAAGGAAAATCGGCAACAGACGGGCTACTGGGTGCTTGTTCAAAAACTTCATTACCATTATTATTAGAGCTATTATTATCAATCAGATCGAATAAATTCATCTGACCACTTTCTTTTTCTTTAGTGCGTTTTTGCGCCCAGGGAATCACTAAATCGAGATCGTTGAGTAGCTGTCGGCGATTATTTTGAATGCGATCGAAAGCCCCACAATAAATTAGGGTTTCTAACGCACGACGATTAACTACTCGTAAATCAACCCGTTCACAAAAATCTGCTAGAGATGTAAACTGTCCTCCTGCTTCTTGTCTCGCTTGCAGAATGTTTTCGATCGCACCTTGTCCTAAATTTTTTACTGCCGATAAACCAAACAATATTTGATTTTTTTGCGGGGTAAAATCTTCCTGAGAGCGATTGATATCGGGTGCTTCCACTTCAATGCCCATTCTTTGGCAATTTTCCCGATATTTTTCTACCTTGTCTTGAATGCCACTACTCGCGGTTAGCAAGGCACTCATATACTCTACAGGATAGTTGGCTTTGAGATATGCCGTCTGATAGGTAACATAGGCGTAGGCGGTAGAGTGGGATTTATTGAAACAGTTGGAAGCAACTAAACCATTAGCCAGTAAAAAATTGTGATCTTTAACCACACCAAGATCGTAAACAGACTCCTTACCCAAAGATTGGCGATCGACTATCTTAACCATAATTATTTTTCTTTACTATTACCTATTACCCAGTACAGACAAGACATGCCTTGTCTCTACCCATTACCTATTACCTATTACCTATTACCTATTACACAATAAATGGGCAGTTTGAAAGCCAACCTCATTTATGGGTTGGATGAAAAACGACACGGATGATTTATCGCCCGTCAAACTAGACAATTTTCGACATCAAATCTTTATAGAGCAAGAGCTTGAGCCGTTGTATAATGTTTTCACAGCTAATAATTATGGTGAAAAACCCAAGCAAGCTGATGAACATTGACAACTGAAGATATAGGGTTGTACCA
>JBFRWE010000082.1:0-7473 GCA_051439345.1 Xenococcaceae cyanobacterium | reverse complement strand
TTGACCGCCCTTCGGGGCGGGGGAATAGGGAGTAGGGAGTGGGGAATAGGGAAAGAAATTAGCCCCGAAGATAGGAGGAATTAAGAATTAAGAATTAAGAATTAAGAAAAAAAATTACTTCTACATTCTAAATTCTCAATTCTAAATTTGCCTCACCATATGATTTTTACGCCTAACCGAACAGTATTGACTCCCGAACCCCCACTCCCCACTCCCTGCGCTTCGCACATTTGACTGTTCACTGACCTGTAATTCTTAATCTTGCGCCTTCAACATTATTAAGGTGTTCTTGTTCTGTGCCATAGTTTTCGCTTTCTCCTGCTAATTCTAGTCCCAATAAATCTTGATAAAATTGACGACTGGTTTCTGTATCGGCAATAGCGATCGCGGTATGATCGATGCCAAGAAATATTTAAGCATTTTTTGCCATAAGAAATACTCAACATAGCAGTTCTCAAACTAGTACTCTACCAAGTTTGAATTGATGGATTGAGACAAGCAGAGGTAGCAAAGGGAGATATTTATCAAGATTTATCCTTCAAATCAATTTTGACAAAGCACTAGTAAGATATGCAATTAGCCATTAGTTATTAGCTATTAGCAAAAATCAATATATTAGACTGAAAACCATATAAATAAGAACCGCTATAATCACTGCTAAATATCAATGACTACCCTGTTAGTTTTGGGTTGACAAATACAAATTAAAACACTGCCTTCATCTGGTTCATTAGTAGGAGGTTCAACATATTCTACTTCTCCTTCTTGTAATTCCGACATACAAGTCAAACAAATACCCTGACGACAACTATAAGGAGGATTAATGCCATTGGCTTCAGCAAATTCTAAAATTGTTCCATTTCCTTTTTGCCAAGTTAATGTTTTCCCCGAAGCAGTACAAACAATTTCTGCACTTTCTATTTCCCCACTATGAGTAGTTACAGGTTGAGTTTTGCCTTTTGTTGTTCCACCTTTAAAAAAGGATTCAAAGAAGACCTTATCTTCAGATACCCCTAATTCTCCTAAGCCACTACGAATAGAATCCATAAAAGCAGGTGAGCCACATAAAAAATATTCGGCATTACTAGCACCATAAATTTGCTGAATTTCGGGAATAGTTTGAGTTGCTAGTAGCTCTTTATCAACATAGCCTTCACTATGATAAAATCCTACATCTTCTGGACGAGGACGACTGTATTTATAATGAATATGTAAATTAGGATTTTCTTGTCCAAGGTTTAAAATAGTATCACGAAAAGCATGATAATCGCCATTTATAGCTCCATGCAAAAACCATAAATGGCGGTTTTGATTCAATTTTATACAAGCTTTCGCCATAGCAATCATGGGAGTAATACCTACCCCATTACTAATTAAAACTGCAGGAACAGAACTTGGAACATCAATTACAAATTTTCCATTTGGTGGTTTAGCAGGAATAATTGAACCTTCTTGTATAACATCATGCATAAAATTAGAAGCTATCCCTGGAGGAACATCTAAACCACGTGGCGCACTTTCTCTTTTAATGGAAAGACGATAATAACCATCCGCATTATTGTAATCAGAAAGAGAATAGGTTCTAATTACAGGGCGAGGTTGTTCGGGGATATCTAATTTAATAGTTAAAAATTGTCCTGGCTTAAAATCAGAAAGTTCTTCACCATCTTGAGGCTTTAAATAAAAAGAAGTAATTTCTTGACTTTCTTTAACTTTGCGATCAACGATAAAATTACGCCAATCTTTCCATTTTTGTTCCTTATTAATAGATTCAGTTTCAGTTTTTTGGGATGTTTTTTTCTGACTTGGTTTATAGCAGGTTGCACCGCCGATCGCTGCTCCTGCGATCGCGCCGATTAAAGAACTATAAACTCCTAATTGATAATTTGCTTTACCCTCTTTCGGACTGCTAAGACCAATTACTAGGGCAAAGATCATGGTAAATATCGAAAAAACAGCCGATGCGCCTGTAATAATTCTTACTAGAGGATTTTTGATTTGTTGTAGACTTTCTAACATAAGATTTTTTTTGCTAATTGTTGATTGTGTCATAACTTAATTAATAATTTACTAGGGATAAATTTTGCCAATAAATAGCAAGCAAACTTGATTTATACAGATAGGTAAAAATCAAAATCCCCCCCCTATTTAACCAAAATTATATTGATAGCAATAAACAGTAATTTTCTAGATCTTGAGATTGAGTCGATAACTAAACTGATAACTGTTTACTGATAACTGTTTACTGTTAAAATCCATCCCCTCAATACTTCAGCAATACTCCAAGCTTGGGCAAAACAACCTCTGGGCGTAAATGGTGTATCGCCATCAAAGATTTCGCTAATACTGCCGATGCAACCATCTTGTAGATGATTCGCCATTGGTTCGATAAAACTACGAGCTAGTTCGGGGTTTTTATATACATGCAAATGAGCTTGAATGAAATGACCAATTAACCACCCCCAAGTAGTTCCTTGATGATAACTACCGTCCCGTTGTAATCGATCGCCCCCATAGATTCCGATATAATTAGGATTATCGGTTGACAGCGATCGCAATCCGTAGGAAGTAAGTAGTTTTTGTCCTACTTTATCCAAGATCATTTTCTGTTGCGCTTTCCGTAGGGGCGGTTCCGGAACCGCCCCTACATGGGTTAATGAAACGGCAAAAATTTGATTTCCGCGAAAACTGGTATCATTCCCATCAGGAGAATCAATTACGTCGTAACAATAACCTCCTTCTTCGTACCAAAATTTAGAGAAATGCGATCGCGTATTATTTACCATTTCTTGATATTGACGAGCAGATTTGCCTAAAACACCAGCAAAATAATTCATAACAACTAAAGCGTTATACCAAAGAGCATTTACTTCTATAGGCTTGCCAATACGAGGTGTAACTACCCAATCTCCTACTTTGGCATCCATCCAAGTAAGCTGTACTCCAGACTCACCAGCATAGAGTAAACCGTCATCATCCATCTTGATGTTGTAGCGAGTACCTTTAATATGCCAGTTGATAATTTCAGTTAATAGGGGGAATAATTCCGTTAAAAAGTCTTGATCTTTTGTGGCAGCATAATAAGCGTGGATTGCTTCAAAATACCATAAAGTAGCATCTACAGTATTGTATTCTGGGGTTTCTCCTGCATCAGGAAATACATTGGGTAACATCCCTTTATCTACATACTTAGCAAAGGTAAGCAGAATAGTTTTGGCAATGTCATAACGCCCTGTAGAAATGGTTAACCCTGGTAGAGAGATCATTGTATCTCTCCCCCAGTCAGTAAACCAAGGATAGCCCGCAATAATCGTTTTACCGTCGGGGTTATCAGTTAAGGGACGACTTACAATAAATTGATCTGCTGCTAAAACTAGCTGTTCGATCCATTCTGGTGCAGTCTGAAGTTTATTGTGAGAATAGAAAAGACTAATTAATTCTTCGTCTCTTTTTTTCTCCCCTTGCTCCCCTGCTCTTTTACTCCTCTGCTCCCTATCCATCTCCGTACTAGCAACAATAGTTATGGCATCTCCTGGCTGCAAGGTAATATTTCCAGTAGCAGCATGAAGATGATCTTCTGCATCATCCAAACCTCGATATTTTTCTACTGCTAGAGCAAAATTTCGATACCAAGTATTATGAATTTCCCAGCTAAAATTATTTTTTTGATTTTCCTGGGTAGCACACAAATACAAGGTTGCAGCATCAGAAAACGCTCTAATTTTCAAACTCTGTTCCCTGTTCCCTCTTCCCTGTTCCCTTAATCTATTTATTGAGAACAAAGATCTACCCTCAGTTTTACCGTGATAATCACGATAGTTAACTAATGCTTTGAGGGATAGCGTTAGAGGCTGACTACCACGCTTGTAACTGTAACGAATAAAAGTAGTATTTTCCCCCTGCTGCATCCAGATTCTTTTTTCTAGTAACCCATCAGCCAAAGCAAAATTCCAGACTGGGGTTGTTCCTTCTAAATGGAAACTCTCTATATTTAAATATCCTTGGGGTTCAACTATGCCATCTGCCCAAAGGTTGGTGTATAAATCGTAAAATTGTCCGTTGTAATTAACAATTTCATCCAGTTTAGTTAATAGTAAAGTTCTGGCTACAGGTGGTTTTAAAGCAGCAAAAAGTAAGCCATGATAGCGTCGGGTTAACACTCCTGCGATCGATCCTGAAGCATAACCACCAATACCATTAGTAACTAACCATTCTCGCGATTCTGCAATCTTAAGATTACTGCATATTTCTCGTCCAAACTTGAGATTCATGGTTTATGTCCTATTGCTGATAGTTGTCAATTTATCGTTTATATCTGAGATCGAGGTGAGATAGGAATAAGTTGTTATTTATCAATTAATTTATGAATTATTAGGCATTTATAATTTGCTTCTAATCTCTATCTTAAATGTCATGAGAGGACTCCCGTTAGAATATGTACCTTGAGAACTACGAGCATAGTTAACTAGGAGCTTACTGGTGGGAGTGTCAATCAAAATTAATACCCTACCTATTACCTACCAAGACTGTGCATTTGATTAATTATTTCTGCACACTTGTTGGTAAGAATTTGTAATTCTTCTTTTTTAATAGATTGAGGTGGTTCAATTACATCACCGATGCGAATAGTAATGGGTACAGGTTTGGGAATAGATGAGCCTTTACTTAAAATTTTTTCTGTTCCCCAAAGACTAACAGGTATCAAAGGTACTTGTGTTTTGGCTGCAATTAAGGCTGCTCCCAATTTAGGGTTATTAACTTTGCCATTTCCAGAACGAGTACCATCTAAAAAAATTCCTGCTATCCATCCATTTTCCAAAGCCTTCATAGCTGCACGAATAGCACTGCGATCGCTCGCACCCCGTTTGACTGGATATGCACCATACAATTTTATCCCTTGTTTGAGTAGGGGAACTTTAAATAATTCTTCTTTTGCCATATAAGATACGGGGCGACGCAAGCAGTTAGAAAGAATCGGCGGATCGAAATCGCTGGCATGATTACATACCGCAATTAATGCTCCTGACTGGGGTACTTTTTCTGCCCCATAAATGCGTCCCCGAAAATAAGTATGTAAGATGGGACTTACGAATGACCATTTAAACAGGTGGTACAGTACTAAACTAGCAACGGGTTCTCTTTCTTTAGTTGGCACTTATCTCTACATTATTACTGACAGTTTCAATTTTAAGATTAGATGAGATCGGGCTTCGCTGTGGCACTGCGCGACTACGAAGTAGCAGCGAAGCGATCGCTTTAAGCAAATAAGATAATTCTAGCTGTTAAGGATCATATCTAAACTGGATTTGGGATGAGATCTTCTGCTTCCCTGCTTTCTTGGCTCGACAATCTCTTAACCACAAACTAACAGCTTGACCAATAATACCCTTACTACTTTCTATGGGTGGAGTAGGTAAATTTTTTTGAGCAGAAGGGCTAAAGCGAGAAAACATAGTTACCATGTGCCATCCATTAGAAGTTGGTGTTAAAAATAACCAATGGTAATTTTGAGTTTCAATCTGTTTCGTATTATTAATGTATTGTCTTTCTGAAGTGGTAAAAAATATTTGTTCAGTTTTACTTTCTTTAAAAGGATTATATTGAAATTGAGGTAAATTTAATGGTTCAAATTCTGATTTACCTGCAAAAATAATGTAACTGTCGAATCCTTCACGACGATGGGAATGTTGAGTTCTTTGAATTATTCTATTTCCATAGTCAGCCAAGTCTTTCAGCATTAAAGAAGTAAGAGTTTCTATATCTTCAGGACAACTGTTATTTTGAGATTGTCGATCGCCTTCTTGCTTATTTTGTGCCAGACTAACTAAAAACTGTGCTTGAATTACCCAAGACAGCAAAACAGTAAATGCGATCGAGTAAGATTTACCAATATTTGATTTTTGTTGGCGTGGCGACATGAGATTTTTTTCCAGGATTGATAATAGATATTGAATAATTATTTTCTTTGTGCGCAAGTATTGTAATCCTAATAATTACTTGTACGGGCGTTTCGCGAACCGCCCCTACCTATCTATCTCTGCACAAATTTTAGACCAAGCTTCAACGGGATTTTCTGCTTGAGTGATAGGACGACCGATAACTAGATAATCTGCCCCTGCTGCTATGGCTTGGGCTGGTGTCATTACCCTTTTTTGATCTCCTGCTGCTGCCCAACTAGGACGTACTCCTGGACATACTAACAAAAAATCATTCCCGCAAACTTCTCGTAGTTGACTTACTTCATGAGGAGAACAAACAGCCCCATCAATACCTGATTCTTTAGCGAGTAATGCCATTTGTAAAGCATATTCGGGCAATTCTAGAGGAATTTTAAGATCGAAAGCTAAATCTCTGGAATTTAAACTGGTTAGGATGGTAATAGCTAGTAACTTCGGTGGTTTTTCTGCCGTACTAATGGCTTCTACTGCGCCTTGTAAAGCTTTGCGTCCCATCGTAGCGTGAATAGTAAGCAAGTCAACTCCATACTTACTGGCAGAACGACAAGCACCAGCTACAGTATTGGGGATATCATGAAATTTAAGATCGAGAAAGATGCGTTTATCCCGATCGCGTAGAAATTGTAAGATATCAGCACCCGCACTAACAAATAATTCTAAACCTACTTTCCAAAAGCTTACTTGGGGTAATTTATTAACCAGATCGATCGCGTCTTCTAAATTGGGTACGTCTAAAGGAACTATGACTTGTTGATGTTTGTTTTTTGATGACATTGTTAAATTATATAGCGGTTCTCATGTCATGAAGAGAATAATACAAAAGCTGGAGCAAAAGATGGGAATTCCTGATTTAGTCGATCGAATTGCTGTGAATTTATCAGGCTCAGAACTGAATACATTTTTACTTGAACTCTTCAACAAAAGGACAAAACAGATAACACCACCAGTTCTTCTTCAACAATATAGACAGAATAGATTTAGTTTTCCTGCTTCTATCGATCCTATTAAGTATAAAGAAGATGAGATATTTTGGTTAAAAAGCGCAGAATCTAAAGGTTTTAAGCCTGTTGTACTTTCACCTCTTATTCCCTTAGGGAGTAGTTCTGTAGTTGGATATGTAGATCAAAATAATGTTGTTAGTGCTTCACGAGGTTCAGAAGTGGTTTCGGATGCTACTAATGCCTTGGCACTTAAAATAGCAAATGAAATCGGGAAAGAAAAGAAAGTAGCTGTTAAAAAATATTGTGCGACTCACAGACACGTAAGAGGTCAAAATTACAAAAATCCAGTCTTTTCGGCTCATTTTGGTACATTTTGTCTGGTATCAGGAGGTATAGATAAAAGCAATCATTCTTTTGAAGTAGAACTTGCCAAAACACACATTTCTTTTTAAGTTGTCGTGCATTTAAAATGTATGTTTACTTGTTAGAAATGAATCTCTTTTCTCCCCTGCTCCCCTGCTTCCCCTGCTCCCTCTGCTCAGTCTCAACAACCAAATTTAAAAGCGTGACAGCTT
>JBFRWE010000081.1:0-10432 GCA_051439345.1 Xenococcaceae cyanobacterium | reverse complement strand
TTAATAGCAGCTAGGGTAGATTTAAGAGTATCTTCGTAAATATCAAAAAATATACTCTTACTTATAATTGAACCAGGTTCAACATTAACTTGATGAGTCATTAAAACCTGGTTTGGTGGCGCACTAGGATAGGGAGAAACTGCCTCTAACTTCCATACTCCATCTAAAGTTTCTAAATCTCCGTCCACGATGCTGAAAGTAATTTGCTGAGGATAGTTTTCTTGTACTGCTATTCGCACACGGCTTTTTTTGTTAAATAAGAAAATTTTAACCTTATTAGTCTGTTCAAAGACTTTGCGATCGCCATTCTCCTCTAATAATTCACTGTTGCTGACTTTGGGCAAAAACTCGTCAAAGTTATCGTAATCAGTTAGTACTTGCCACACCGCATCCATAGAAGCAGTTACCAATACTCGACCAGTATATTGACCATTTTCTCCTTGCAAGCTCACTTCACCATTTCGCAAAGCAGCTCTTTCTAGCACGGGCAACCTATCTACTGGTCCATCGAATAACTTAGCGTAAGCATTAGGCATTAGTGCCATCGTTGAAGTTAAAGCGATCACTGTTAAGAAACTATTAAACACCCAATAAAACTTTTTGTATTGTATAGATCTAGACATTTTCATATTACTTAACAATAATTCTCGTTTATTGTATCAACTGATTGGTAATTTAGACGGTAAGATAGTCAAATAGGTGGCAAAATAGAGTTAATATGGACTATTTTGAGTAAAATAGCGCATTTTTTCTAACTCTTTCCTTCTTTTCTCTGTTTTTTGTAATTCTTGACAATAATATAAGTATTTTGCATCAGTGCGAGGATCGAGATTTTGAATTTGCTTCGTGCAATATAACTTATATTTTTCGCACACCACCAGTTCTAGAGATGCGATCGCATTTTCGATTAAGGTAGAAGTACGAGACAAATCCTCTTGAGTAGTTTCGTTAAGATGCAGTAAATGATTGACTTTTGGCATCATGTCAGGAAAGTCTAGACTACGATTATGTAGCTCCGTTAGCAAAGGATTGTTATCCTCGGCTCTTTTATGGGGAATAAGAGCTTCTGTCTCAATTATTTGTTGCCATAAAAATCGATGGTGAGGCAAACTAAACAACAAATCTTTTTCTTCCAAATTAGCGATTATTTCTTCTCGATAGCGAGGACAATGAATATAAATGCGGAGTAATAAAGATTCTGCTTGTTCTAGTAGTTCTGTTTCTGGGTTAACAGCAACTTGAATAGTGGAGTGATGATTTTCTGGAACAAGAGAGGGCAAACTCAATTCGTCAGACTCAGATAGCTGAGAAGATACACTAGTCGCAGAAGATAATTCTGTTTTTTCCGCTTTTGTTAGAAGAGATTGATTGGACTGAGAAATTGCCGAAGATTGTTTAGTAGTATCTTTAGAGGTAGAAAAAGAACGATTCTTCTGTTTTATTGCATATTTACCTGCTTTTCTCCGCGTTTTTGCCGATAGTTGAGCGCGAAGAGTAGCTAAATTTTGTGCTATCAACCTAGCATCTCCTTGACTAAGTAATTCGGCACAATAACTAAGATAATAATTGCGTTGATTAGCATCTTGAAGTCGATTGAGTAGCTTAACCATTCCCGTAGCTACTTGATTCAGTCCATCTGGCGTTTTGAGATTATGATCCGCTAGTAAATTGTCAATCTGCCAATCCAGCCATAACGGCGCATTATCTAGAGATTTCTGATACAGTTCAACGGCATTATCACTACTATTTAGATATTCATCAGCATCTTTACCACTAGAAAGATTGAGGATTCTTAGCTGTAATACTCCAGAGTAAACTAAATCTTCAACTTCTTTAATCGCTCGTACTGTTGCTTTTGTACCTGCACTATCAGCATCAAAATTTAGAATAACTTGCTTAGAGGGAGTGTAGCGAATTAATTGCTTGAGTTGATAAGCACCCAATGCAGTTCCTAAAGATGCTACAACGTTAGTAATACCTACTGTGTGAAGAGCGATCGCATCAAAATACCCTTCTACCACTATAGCTTTATCTTCTTTACTTATAGCATTACGGGCGCGATCGAGAGCATAGAGAGTTTTACTTTTATCAAATAAAGGCGTTTCTGGGGAGTTAAGATATTTTGGCTGTCCCTCTGCTGTTAAAGTTCTACTGCCAAACCCAATCACTCTACCCTGACTATCCGCTATCGGAATCATAACGCGATCGCGGAAGACATCATAAAACCCATTACCTGACTTGCGTTTTTTAATTAATCCTGCCTGTTCCACTAGATTAACAGGATAGCGTTTTTGTTCTACCAAATAACGATATAGAGTTTCCCAACCACAGGGAGCATAACCCAATTGAAATTGAGATATAGTTAAATCGGCAAGCTGTCTTGTCGAGCGAAGATAAGTCAACGCTACTTCTCCTTGGGGTTGTCGTAATGCGTGTTCATAAAAACTAGCAGCAACAGCAATAATTTCATATAGTTGTTCTTTGAGAGATATTTGACGCTGAATTTCTTGTCTTTTTTCTGGTTCAAGGGTTTTTACGGAAATTTGGTAACGGCTAGCTAGATCGAGAACAACTTCAGCAAAGGATTGTTTACCAATCTCCATCAAAAATTTAAAAGTATTTCCCCCTGCACCACAGCCAAAACAATAGTAGAGTTGTTTATGGGGACTAACGCTGAAGCTGGGCGTTTTTTCCTTATGAAAAGGACACAAGCCTACATAATCTTTGCCCCTTTGACGTAAAACCACATATTCAGAGATAACTTCGACGATATCAACTCTCTGTTGTACTTCTTCGATGGTGTCTGGATGAAGATGAGGAAATTCCACGCTCTAGTTAGCTGGTTAATAAGATAAGGTAATACAAAATTTAACACAAAGAGATTCTGTCGAGCTTGAAAATCAAGTCAAGAAATAATTAAAATAGATCAAAGAAAATGATTCCACATCAAAATGCAGTTTTAATTATCAGTAGTTAAAGATTTTAAGCTTAAGATCACAAATCGTTAAAAATCAATGTTCTATACTTGTGATTGGATTTTATACTAGGAAAAATCCTAAAATGCAATTGGGCTTAGGCCAGTGCTTTCCGCAAAGCAAAATTCTAGTTAACCATAAGGTTTAAGCTATGCCCATAGCAATTGACTTTAAAACTTTCTCTCCGCAGCAGAGCAAAACTGCATTGTTGTTTTGATATGGAGGTATTAATCAGTTAGCACTCAACTAAATTATCAACACAGCAAAAGCAATGAAATTACTTCATACAATTATGGAAGGGGAATGGAAAAAATTTTAATTATTGTTAACGCTGAAGTTAGCGAACAAGGGCAACAAATTTTCGCTTCACCAGTCACAGAAAGAATGGTTGCTGCAATTAGAAGAGGAATCGCCACCTACTCGTCTGAGCCAGTTTCCATAGAAGTTATTTCTGCTGGTTCATTGTGGTCGAAAGGAGCAAAATTTTTAGCAGAAGAGTCTAAGACAATTTATTGTCCCTTGACAATTCAACTACCTGATTATTTTAACTTCCCCGCTAAAGATGTTTTTTCTGCGTGTAAAGATATTAGTGGCACAAGGCACTGGGTTGAAAAGAATTTAGGCTATAAAACTAGTTTTGGCGATCATTGGCTTGGTCACTTGTGGCTACCAGTTGTCTTAACCAAAAAGGGTTTGTTGTATGCTGAGGTTATTGGGGAAGGAGCAATACCCAACTCTTATGAACAGCCGATTATCTTATCAAGCCGACACCGTCAATCTCTTCATCATCTTGCTCGCAATTTACTTGATTCTTTATCTGCCATCCCAGCAGTATATTTAATTCAATTCAGCTTGCATAATAATGAGATTGTCTTCGATCGACTGTGGCCCTTCCCTGCTGCCCCTGCTTTGGCTAGCTTGAGATTTCAAGAGCCAGATTTGTTCGCTTGCCATTGGCAGTGCCTCAGCAATCAAACTGTTACTGAACTAACTTGTTTGGAACAAACTATGTCTATTTAGATTAAAAAAATTACGTCTTGTAAGGTGGGCAAAATTAATTTTCAAGTACGTTAGGGAGTTGAAAGTCAGTTTGCCCACCCTACTTTTATGGGTAAGCTTAGACGCATTTAAACTGCATTCTTCAATTCTGGTCAAGGCAATAGGCAAGAGGGAATAGGCAACAGAGAGTAGGCAACTAAGGTGAGTCCAAGCTTACTATGGCTTTAGTTCATTCTGACTACTGAACTCCTGAATATTAATTATAACTTCATAGTTATTAGAGATTTAGTCTTACCTGGCGACCCACCAGAATCTAGTGTCTACCACGGGAATTCTGGAAGAGGCCCGTTGAATTGAGAATTGTCAAAAATTCCTCTTGAGGAAAAAGCATTGGGTTGAGAATTAAAACTATTATTTGTCTGCTGAGCAGTAAAGCCGTTGTTTACATTAGGCTGATTATATCCCCGTGGTTGCAACTGATAGTTACTAGGATTAAGCTGATAATACCTTTGAGTCTGTTCTTGATTACTCAAATTACCAGGCTGAAATCTTGTGGGGGATATATTGGCGGTTTGATTACCCACTACATTAGAATTAACACCAGAATTAGTTGGTTGTTGGTAGATGGGTTGTCCATAACTTGGTACTGGAGTTATGGGGGTTGCATTTAAATTATTGTTATAGGGAAGAGGAACAGGAGTGACAGAACTGCTAGTTTCTCCTGGGCTAACTCTAATTTCTGGAGTAGGAGAGTTAGAGTTATTCTGAGCAGATGAGTTTGTCTCTGTAGTTTCGATAGTGCTAGGAACAGTATTTATGCTGGAGAAAGAATTAACTGAACCTGAAGTAATATTTGGTCTAACAATGGCATTATTGAGTCGATCGCGATCGGATAAATACAGTCTACCAACAGGATTGGGAATTACTCCAGGAGTAGAAGAAGTTGAGTTTTGTGGAGTATTAGTGGTAGGAATAGGAGGATTATAGCTACCAAAATTAGATAATTTAAATATATCTCTTGTGGGACTTGTTACCAGATTATTTTGCTTATTTTGATTGGGTATTAACGGCTCAGGCGATCGATTTAATTGGGCTTTTTGCTTCTCTTGAAAACGATGATAGATAGTATTTTTACTATCTGTTGGTAGAGAATTAGTGGATTTCTTAGGATTGACAGTTTGACCAATAGGTAAAGTTTGATTTTGTTCTAATTCTTTTAAAAGGACATCTAAATTATCTAAGTCTGCACCAACAGCTAAATCTTCTGCGGATATTTGTTGCTCATTAGCTAAATTTGATAGTTTACTCGCAGAGCTATTGTGAGTTGTATCTATTTCTGACAAATTACCATTAAGCCAATCTGGATGTTGCCAGTATTGATAAAGAGCTAAGCCGATTAAGGAAGTAAGCCCCAAAGAACCCCAAAATAGAGGTCTGCGGAATGGTTTTAAGCGCGCTCCAAGATAGCGCATAGATGGAGGAGTACTTTTATAATTATTCATAATTACGAGGAGGATCGAGAATTAGTGTTTACAAACTAAAATGGAGGAGTTTTCTTTTGTCCAACCCGATGGGCTAATTGCTAATCGAATTCTCACGAGCATGAGGATGAGCATAGATTCTACAATACTATCCTACTTTTATATTACCTTTTATCTATTTTCTGTTAAGAATTAAAAGAAGTTAACGAGTAGACGAGAATAATAACAATCCAGCAGCACCCAAGCCTAAAATATTAGGTAGCCAAGCAGCTAAGAAAGGCGATAATACTCCCCAAATCCCCAAAGAACTAGTAATAAACGATAGTAAATAATAAGTAAAAATTAAGCCAATACAAATACCAAAACTAGTAGCCCTACCAGTATTTTGGGGTTTAATACCTATAGCTGCCCCAATTAACCCAAAAACAAGGCAAACAAAAGGTAAAGCCATCTTTTCTTGAATACGAACTTTAAGTCGCCGAATTCTTTTAGCTTTACCACCTACTTCTAAAACTTTGAGATACTCTTGTGCCTCAAACAGACTCATTTCACTCTCTAGGCGGTTTTGACTAGCGACATCTATCGGGGTTCTGGGGAAAGCGATTTGTTGATGTTCAAAACTAACAATATTACGGTACGAACCATCAGGGGTAATTAAATATATAGTTCCATTAAAAAAATCCCAAGTATTGTCAGCAACATTCCAATTAGCCGATTGAGCAGTTATAATTTGGTCGACATCTTCTTGAGAGCGATCGAGAACCGTAATATTTTTCATTTTCTCACCATCAAATTCATCGGCATAGAACAAACGATTAAGCACGTCTATTTTTCTACCATCAGCAAGTTTAATTCTCTTTTCTTCAGGAATGAGAATATTGCTGTCGCGAAAAGTAGGCTTGGTTCGTTTAAGGGCTTTTTCTAAGGTAATTGTGGCTTGATAGTTAGCAGCAGGAGCAACAAAATTGTTAAGAGTAAAAGTAACTCCCACCACAATTAAACTAAAAATGACACTAGGCAGAATTAGACGATAAAGATTAACCCCAATGCTCTGTAAAGCAATTAATTCGCTATCGCTAGATAAACGACTATAAGCCATCAAAGCTGCCAAAAGCATCGACATAGGAAAAGCGAACACGATAAATTCTGGCATCCTCAACAATAAAACCTGGATGGCAACGCCTAAAAACAGTCCTGATTCAGTAACTTTGCGGACTAACTCAAATAAAGTACCAATGGATAAACCTAGAGAGGTAAAAATACCCATGCCAAAGACAAAGGGTAAAATCAACTCCCTGGTAATGTAAAGATCCATAACAGACATGCCCAAGTTAGGCAAGCCAAAAAGTTCATATTTGCCGATTTTCATCGCAGCTATAAGCACCAGAGGATATACATCATTCTTCATGGTAGCGAAAACCGTTACCTTTTAAATTTCTACTTCTTAATATTTTTAGGTTAGATTGAGCCAGTTACCTGGGTAAATTTCTATAATTTGTTGATTGTATTTATTCAGATAACGTTAGTTAGACTAGATTGATAATTCTGTTTAATGCTTCTAAATCATAGTCAACCAAGAAATCAACGCTCTTATTTTCCCAAGAAGAGCAATAAACTACGGTTACTTTTTTTGTCAGCTATAGCTGTATGTCTCTGGTTTAGTTATAAACAAGTTCAGAGCTATTTCATACAACCAGAAGCCTTGTTTGTTTTAGGTGGGCATGAAGAACGAGAGGGATTTGCTGCTCAATTAGCCAAAAAACATCCTGATTTACCTATTTGGGTTTCCTCTGGTAGTCCTAAAGATTATGCTCAAAGAATTTTTACTAAGGCAGGAATTAAACGCGATCGCTTACACTTAGACTATCAAGCGAGTGATACGGTTACTAACTTTACCAGTCTTGTTGACCAACTAAAAGCTCAAGGTATAGATAGTGTATATCTAATCACCTCAGAAAATCATATGCCTCGCGCTCGTCTCATTGGGGAAATTGTTTTTGGTAGTCGGGGAATTATCCTTAAACCTGTATCTGTACCTTCTAATTCTCCTCCTGAATCTATCCAAAAGTCTTTGCGCGATGGAGCAAGAGCTATTTTATGGTTAACGACAGGACACACTGGGGCAACTATTACTCGCTTTGTGTTAGATAATTTTTAAGGGTGTTTATTCTTTGAAGGTAGGAGGCTGGAGGATAATCGAGAGCGAAAAAAAATAGCTCAGAGTCAGCGCAAAACTCTAATTAGTGTGAGAATTGCTATATCGATCTCGACTACTTTGCCTATCTTGCCATTGGATTAAAAATTACTTAAAAACCAATCTACTTTTCAAGAAAGCGATCGAAATCTTTGTGATTGACATTGTTATTGGTTATTTGTCATTTATTTAAAGAAAATTAAATTTAGGCAATCAGTCTATTTTGGTAAATTAGTTAACTCTCTTGAACGATCTTGCATATTATATCATAAATACAAGCAACTACATCAAGATAGGTTTTTAGTCATGAACTCGACTCCAACAAAAATTGTTCCAGTTGGTTATCTCGTTTTTTGTTCTCTGTTTGTCTCGATTTCTGTTTCCGCTCAAATTACTAGAGATGGTACTACTTCTACTGAAGTAACTAGCGACAATAATAATTTTACGATCGATGGAGGAGAGCAAGCAGGAGGAAATCTTTTTCATAGTTTTAACGAATTTTCTGTTCCTACTTCTGGTTCTGCCTATTTTAATAATACTCCTGATGTAGAAAATATCATTAATCGGGTAACTGGCGGTTCTATTTCTACCATTGATGGCTTACTAAAAGCGAATTATGGAGCTAATTTATTCCTGATTAATCCTGCGGGGATTATATTTGGACAGAATGCCAGACTAGATCTAGGTGGTTCTTTTTATGGCAGTACAGCAGATAGTGTTTCGTTTCCTGATGGTGTAGAACTTGATGCTAATAACCTGCAACCACCAGTTTTGACCATTAATGCGCCGATTGGCTTGAATTTTCGTGATAATCCTGGAGATATCATTGTACAAGGTAATGGTAACGGAGCAAGGCTTGATGAGGACTTAGTTAATAATCAGGATGGTTTGCAAGTAAATTTTGACCAAACTTTGGCTTTAATAGGAGGAAATTTAACTCTAGAAGATGCCACTTTAATCACCAGTGGAGGAACAATTGAATTAGCTAGTGTAGGGGGAAACGAGCAAGTTAATTTTACTCCTACTGGTAATAATTTTAGTCTAGATTACCAAGACGTAGATAACTTTCGTGATATTCAACTATCTCAACGAACTACAGTTAATACTAGTAGTGTTATGGGTGGAGGAAAAGTTCGATTACAGGGAAAAAACATTACCTTAAATGAACAATCGGCTATTCTTTCTGATACTTTTGGTGATGCAGAGGGTAAAGGTATCGATATCCAAGCCTCAGAAACATTGCAACTAGCAGGTAAAGCATTTATTTCTACTTCTACAAGTGGTAGCGGTATTGCAGGACCTCTGAATATACAAGCTCGACAAGAAATAAGACTTACAGGCGATGGCATTTCTAATTTAGATATATTTCTTAAACCCGAATTGTTGAGAGAACAACTTTTCGCTCCAGAAGCCGAGCCAAGAGAACTAAGAGAAAATGGTGGTTTATTTGCTGTTTCTTTTGGTGGAGAACAAGGTGGAGACATAACCATAGAAACAGGAAAATTGTTGTTGCAGAATGGTTTCATCGTAATCAACTCTACTTTCAACAATGGAGGTATAGGAGGCAACGTAGAAATACAAACCTCAGATTCAGTAAAAATAATTAACTCTGCTTTATTCAATACAACAGTTAATGATAGCCAAGAAGCAGGAAATATTGATATTAACACCAATAAATTGCGTCTAGAAGGAATAGGAGGAGTATTTACTAGTACTTTGTTTAACTCTGGAGCAGCAGGAGATATTTATATCAATGCTAATGATTCAGTAGAATTAGATGGCTCAATTTCAGATGATTCAACCCTACCCAAAGGAATACTATCCAATTCTGTTGATAGTGATGGTGATGCAGGAAATATTTTGATAGAAACTTCTAAACTATTAGTCGATCAAGCACAGATTACTAGTACTAGTAGTGGTGCAGGTAGGGGAGGAGACATTGAAATTAAAGCCTCAAATTCAGTTCAACTGATAGGTAGTGGTTTGGACAATTTAGAAAACAACGAATTATTACTCTTATCACGAGATCTAAACTCATCAAACATACAACAGGTATTTGGAATTGTTGCAGGAACTGATGGCTCTGGCAATTCAGGTCAGATTGCAGTTAATTCTCCTTCTGTATCCCTTCGAGAAGGAGCAGTTGTATCGAGTATTGCCTTTCCTAATTCTACTGGAGCAGCAGGAGATATAAGCATTTTTAATGCTGACAATTTGCGTGTTAAAGATTCACGTATATCTAGTTCTACGTTGGGTAATGGTAACGGAGGAAATATAAAATTAAATACTTTAGAATCTGTTCAAATAATAAACTCTCAAATTTCTAGCAGTTCTCTATTTGGTGAGGGCAATGCAGGAGATATAAACATAACAACAGGCAGATTAATACTTGATTCAGGATTAGTAATTACTGCAAGTGGAGCTATAACGCCTGAAATGATTATCACAAGAGGAGGAACGGGAGGTAACATTGATATCAATGCAAAAGAATCTATTGAATTGATTGGTAATCAGCCAAACGACACAGCCTTGGTTGCTAGTACTTTTACTGACTCTTCTGCGGGAGATGTAACTATTATAACTAATAAATTAATTGTTAGAGATGGTGCTGATATTACTGTTAGTAGTGGCATCTCCGAAAATGCAGCTTTGGGAGGTGATGCTGGTACTCTCAAGATCACGGCAAATTCTTTAAACTTAGATAACCAAGCACAAATCTCTGCTACAACCAACTCTGGGGATGGTGGTAATATAATTTTGGAACTAGACGATAATCTAGTTAT
>JBFRWE010000080.1:0-7670 GCA_051439345.1 Xenococcaceae cyanobacterium | reverse complement strand
GGTTGGTTACTCACTCCTAATAACAGACGTAGTATTCTCATTCCCACATCTTCTAAATCCGCAGCACGAGCCTGTAGATAAGAGTCTTCAAGAGTTTGATAAGAGTTAGCCAATTCGGCGATCGCCTTTTTCCAAGCGGTTGCAGCAGTTAAGGATTGCTCGAAAATTAGCTGACGAGTTTTATTAATTAATTCTGGGTCTTTTAGATAGAGTAAATATGCGTCAAAAATACTAGCAGATTCTGCTGTTTCTTCCCTGATAAGTTGTTCTAGTTCTTTGATGCCCTGATTAATAGCTAGTTGTAGTTGCTGCCATTCTGGATCGGGATTATCTGTGGTTTCGTTAACCACTTCTGGGATAGTGGGTTGATAAAAAAAGATTGGCGCAAGAGCCATTCCAGGTGCAGCAGGTGTTCCTGTTAGCTGTCGAGACGTTTCATGAAACGTCTCTAGATTGTGAAACCCCTCTACATCTTGAAACTTCTGTACAGTTGATTCGCCAAATCCTGATTCGATTAATTCCTGTAAAGCTGCTAGAGCTTCATTAGCATCTTCTCCCGTTGCGTTAACAGCTATTTCGTGTCCCTGACGCACTCCCAGAAGCATAACCTGATTGATACTTTTGGCACTTACTATTTTGCTTTGGGTGGTTAGATTTTGCAGCTTTATTTCTGCGGAAAAACTAGAGGCTGTTGTGACAAACTTAGCTGCGGGGCGAGCATGAAGTCCATGAACATTAGTGATAGTAAGTTGTATTTTTTGTTCTGGGGCAATAATGAGAGTTTCTTGTGCTTGGCTCTTTTCTTTTGCTAATAAAGTATCGCCTCCTCCTAACTGGGATATCTTACCACTCAAAGAATCTCTAGCCGATGCCATAACTTGTTCTAAGGATGCACCAGAGGCTGCTTCTACTAATGCTGCGATCGCTCCTTCTACTAAAGGAGCTTCGCATAGTCTAACTTTCTCTCGCTCTTCTTCAGAAAGAAACTCTAAAGCCATTTCCGCACTCAAAATAGCACTCCCTAAATCCATTAAAACAACTACACCCGATTCATTATTCACGGATTCAATGGCAGCCTGAATTTGTAAAGCGTCAGTGCCAAAGGGGTTGGCTGGGTCATCTATGCCCGCAGCGATCGCCAAGGGAACATTGGTTTGAATCATTTGTTGCGCTAATTCTTTGACCCCTTCTGCTAACTTAGCACTATGGGAAACAATCACAATTCCAACCATGTCATGCTTGCCTTATTAGTTTTCGTAATTATACGATTACATTATTTTTGTATTGCCTAATCGTTTCAGAGAAAAAATTTAATTTATTACCAATGCTTTCTTTTTTATTGTTAATCCAATGGCTATTTAGCAACGCCATTTTCTTAGCGTTCCAAGATTATAGTTACTGGTCCATCATTGACTAAATTTATCTGCATATGTTCACCAAATCTTCCTGTCTGGATTGGTCGCCCAAACTCTTTTTCTAAGGTTAAGATAAACTCATCAAACATTGACTTAGCAGAACTTGCTGGCATTGCATTAACAAAAGAAGGTCTCTTTCCCTTTCGACAATCTCCCAGTAGAGTAAACTGTGACACTGCTAAGATCTCTCCACCCATATCCAAAACAGAATCTTGCATCAACCCTTCACGGTTAAAGATCCGAAGACCAACTACTTTGCGAGCCATCCACACTAGCTGCTCAGAGCTATCTCCCACCGATAGTCCTACTAGTAAAAGTAAACCAGCCCCAATTTGTCCAACTATAGAACCATCTACCACCACAGAAGCTTCAACTACTCGTTGAACAACAATTTTCATCAGTTTTAGTCCCTTCTTGAATCGAAAACAGATTGGGCAAAGTTTAAACAATAACCCTCACCTAAAGAGGAAAGGAAAGATTACCGTGTTGAAATCAGCACGAATCCAAGAGACTTGACCAACATTGTAGGTTCAAATCCCGTACTTGCGCTCTTATTGAGCTAATAACCTCGTAATCAATATATTATCAATCTTATTAATTTCAACAATAAAAAACCTCGGCGCTCATCCGAGGTCAGATAGGAGAAATCAATTGTTAATGGGAGATGAGAAGCCAAAAACCCTTAGCTAACGGCAAAGGAAATAAAAACTATAGCTGTAACGAATAGAGCAGCGATCGCACCTTGAACTATGTAGCGTTTTTGTTCGTAAACTGCTGGATACTCTTCGTAAGTTACTTTGGGTTCAACCGCGTAATTGTTAAGAACTCCGTTGTCTAATTGAGTAGTGTACATATTGCTTTGCCTTTGTTTGCTTTTCTATATTAACTAATGTAACAGATATTTAACGAATTGTAAATAGTACTTGACAAATATATTTTTATTGTCATTGTAAAATATTTTATAACTAAAGAAAATCCAGCACCAAGGCTGGATTAGTGATTCAAGTTCAGATTGGCAAAACAAATGTTCTATTGCTGAGAAATAAAAGTTCTTGTATAGAGATAACTGGCAAGAATTAGTTGATTAGTCGCTATCTAGAGTATTGAGGTAAGATTCAACCCTATTGATGTAAGCTCGATCGTTAAACAATTAAACTAATAACTACTGACTAATAGCTAATCACTCAATAAATCTCATGTCTATCTCCAAAGCAGAAGCAAAGCAACTTTTAGAAAAACTAATTTTTGAAAATAGCAACCCTCAAGACTGGGTACAGGATGTTTGGGGATTAAGTCCTTTGTTGGGAGATAGTGCTAATAAACTCTTAGAAGTATTTGAAGCTTTAATCGAATGCTGTCCCCAAGAACAACTGGAAAATTTACTCCAGACTTATTATCAAGAACAGTTTCCCCAATAATTCTAGAACACCGATCGATATTCATAAACTCCTGGTTAGATAAAACAAGGAATGAGCAAGATAATTTCTTCCTTGTCTTCTCACTTTTCCTTGTCTCTTTTTTCCCTAACTTTTGGGATTAATGGATTGATCGCTCTTATAAAAAAGTCATCGGCTACAAGACTTATGGAGTATTATTTAAGTACAACAACCCCGCGTGCAACTTTTTTCAAATTTATGAGATTTAGAGAGTTTGCCAATCACAGTTGGAGCAAAAGAGTTTAAAATCCTTATTTTTTCCGAAAAAATTACGCATAGGGTTCTAAAAAGACAATTTTAAATATGAAATTTACATATGAAACCAGCATTCTTTACCATAGTCTTTAGCTTATCATCGTTATTGTTAACTCAACCAGCACAATCTGAACCTGTATTTATAGACTTTGACTACGGATATAATTATGGATACAGATTTAACTTCGACTTTGATGACTACACCTACCATTACCACGCAAATGCTTACACCTACGATAATGATTCAGTAAAATTTCCAGTGCCAGTGGTGGTCAATTCAGCCTGCCAACAACCTCAATCTCCAATATTATTTAATCCTAAGACCGACAGACTTAATAGTGAAGATGTATTCATAGAAAAGTCAAATATCATTATCGACAATAGTTTTAGAACTAAGTGTTCAGTTTACCAATCTTTTGGATTAGGAAACTGGTTGTTTGAATGACACAATGGATATTTATTATTTTTAATTAATCGATTTTTATAATACTTAAGTTAAATAATTTAGAGAGCATCTCTAACCGAGATTGCCTTACCTTCGTTTTTGTTCTGGTAAATTGCTCGGCACATGATATTTATGTATCACTTTACTATTGTGATTGATAGGTAATCTCTTGTTGTTGCTATTCTCTTTCAAAAGAAGAGGAGACACGCGATTATAATTTTGAGCATCATTTAGCACTCGAGAAGACTGACCTTTAGAGATAATAACAGCAGAGCATTTTTTAGCCAGAATTGGATACTCTTCCGCATTTACTCTAATTCCTGCGGAAATCATATCCGCACAGAGTTTTACAGTCTCCGCTGCGCTTTTAATCTTATATTCTTCTAATTTAAATTGCTCTGCTTCCAGCAGCGTAGTTGAAAGATCTTTACAGTTTTTGCCCACCGTGCCTCCTAGGGGAAAAACGAGGGCTCCAGAAACAGCATAAGAATTGGAAGAGTTCCCTGCAAAAGAATTGCCATTACCAGAACCGCTAATTATAAATGAAGGACGGGGACAAACAATGCCTCTAAATCCATAGGTAGCACTTTGTCCTACATTATAAGTAGCCGATTGGTTGATAACACCAGTGTTGCCTAACTCGTTATCATTATCGATCGACTGGTCATTGCGGTTAGTTTGGTCTTGGACTACTTGAGCCCAGACACTGCTGGGAGCAATAATAACTGCCGATGCAGCTAAGAGTGGCATAAATAATTTGGCAAACATATAAAATCCCTAGTAATCAATACTAATATTGTTCTCAAAAATGACCCTTGTTCCATAAGTTTCAACTGTTCCTTCAATAAAGGTGGTATTGCCAAAAGTTACGAATTCTCTTTCTCGAGCAAATCGTTTTTCAAGGATAAATTCGTCGGCTTCTACACCTCCGTCAAAGAATTCGATCGAGCCTGAGTTTGTTACCTCTGAGACTTGGCTGGTTTGCTGAAACTGGGTTTCCTCTGTTTCGACCTCCCTGATTTCTCTAGAGCTAAAATAGGGACTCAAAGAATGTTTAAAGCCAGCACGGACATTGGGTTGAAATGCAAAAGGGTCTAGTTCTATGGGTTTACCTTCATATATTCCTGAATAAAAAGGCTCGCCCTTGAGCAGATCGCCCGCAGATGCCGGGCTGGCGATGATTAAGCCTATCGCCAGGCCGAGCATTGTTTTCATAATAATTACAGATTAACGGTTGCCAGCAGCAGATTCGTGAGCAGTAGTGTTCTCAGTTGAGTAGGTGAAGATAGTACCACCAACTGTAGTATCGTTACCAAATTTTTCCCAACCAGTCTCCTGAGAACCAGCAAGATGGACTGTGAATTGGTTAAATTTTTCATTAACAGTGGTCTTGCTGCCGAAGCTTCCGCCACCTCCCAGGTGTATGTCTCCGCCAATAGCACCAGAAACACGAGTTTCAGGATTCTCGACAGTACCTGAAATATTTCCAGGAGTGGTTTCGCCAGTAACGCCTAGATTAACAGGCCCTCTAGCAGTGCCAGTAACGCCTAAGTTAGCATTCCCATTGGTACTGACTGTAAAGGAATTGGTCCGCCCAGAGGTAGCAAACTGGTCTGAGTAAGTGTGACTATGGTTACCATTGTTGCTAGTCCTGGTTTCATCAATATCTAGAGTCTTTCCTGCTGGTAAATTACTGCCATTAGCACCGAGAACGCGCTGCGTACCAGAATGATCTACAACAACTAGGTCTGCATTGGGAACAATATTGTTGACATTTTCGCCACCGCTAGTTCTAACAGACTGATGATCGTGTTGGCCATTATAGGAAGTATTTCTAGTCACTGTTGAAGTGCTAAAATTCACCCCAACAGGCTGGACGTTTCCACTTGTAAAAATAGAACCACTTGCATTCCCATTGACATCTAAATTAGCATTGCCAGAAGCAATACCAGTCACTCGTTGAGGTTGGGCTGTAGCGTTCAAAGTAGAAGTGCTAGCATCCTGATAGCCATCGAAGTAGCCATTTTTAATACCACCAGTGAGATTCACGTCAAACGCACCCCGAGTCTCATAAGTTTTCTCGAAAGACCCATCGATGTAAATTTTCTCAGCCCAGTTGCTCCAATCGCGACTTCCATAAGACCAATCTGTGCTGTTCATTGTCAAATTAGTTCTGGTCTCCGAGAAACTACGAGTGTCGCTATTACGGACGTAACTTTCACCAGCTACAGCTTGTTGAGACATAGAACCTAAAGCAGTAAGAGTAGCAAAAGCAATAATAGTAGAATTAAATTTACGCATACTAGGAAAATCTCCTTGTTTTTTTATTTTTTTGTTTCTAAATCTAATTTAGAGTTCAAACGTGCAGGCATTGTGCAATCAGCGTATTTTTACGTAAACAATTGTGAATTGTGCAAATCCTACTTAGAGCTCAAGTTTTTAGCTAATGAATTGTCTCAAAACAATATTGTATAAATTAGGAAAAAACTAATATATTTCATGATTGCGATCACACCGAAAAAGCTATCAATTAAATAGATTGAAAGTTAATTGGCAGTAAAAAAAAGTGATTGGTTTAGATGAAAATTCTTGTGGTAGAAGATGATCAGTTGATTGCTAAAAAACTTAAGGCAGAACTCAAACACCACAAATATGTTGTCGAACTCGCTGCTGATGGCGAAATAGGTTGGCAGTTAGCTGAAGTTTTTGAATACGATTTAATCATCCTGGACATTATTATGCCTAACTTAGATGGTCTTAGTCTTTGTAAACGGCTGCGCGCTCACGGCAAGCAAATGCCAATTCTTCTATTGACTGGCGATGACAATGCTATTAACAAAATTCAGGGGCTAGATGTAGGAGCAGATGATTATGTAGTCAAGCCTTACGATTTAGATGAATTGCTAGCTCGCATGAGAGCATTACTACGTCGCCAAGAAGCAATTCTCCCTCCTGTCCTTGAGTGGAGAAATTTGCAGCTCGATCCTAATATCCATGAGGTTAAGTATAATGGGCAACTCTTATCTCTGACTTGCAAAGAGTATTGTCTGCTAGAGCTTTTCTTACGTCACAGCCGTCGCATATTCAGCCAAAATTCGCTTGTAGATCTGCTTTGGTCTTTTGAAGAACTGCCCGAAGAAAATACAGTCAGATCTCATATTAGGGGTTTACGAAAGAAATTAAAAAAGGCTGGTGCTCCGCCCGATTTTATTGAGACAATCTATGGTGTGGGTTACCGTCTCAAGACATTTTCTGACAGTGATAAACCCAATGAACTGAAACAATTACCCCTGCGAGCCAGTACGCCAAAATATCCTGTAGAGCAACAAATCATGGCTGAATTCGCAGATATTTGGCAAGAATGTCAAGCTCAATTGAGCGATCGCCTAGCAGTTTTAGAAGAAGCAGTCAATGCTTGGCAAAATGACAATCTCAGTCTTCAAATGTTGCAAAGAGCAAATCAGGAAGCTCATACTCTAGCAGGGACTTTAGGTACTATTGGTCTAAATCATAGTTCTAGTCTGGCTGTAGATATAAAACGTTTGTTTCAAAATCAAGAGATTTCCAGCCAGGAACAATTGCAACACCTTGCTGAAATGATCATGACTCTAAGTCAAGAGCTGAAACAGTACGCGATCGAACTACCTACTCAGACCTTACCTATCCTCGAGCAACAGTTTACAGGAGTAATAGATCATAACAGGTTTATTCAAGAACTAACTCAGTTAATGCATCTAGCCAATCGTCATCATCGACCGCTATCTTTAGGTGCGATCGAAATTGAGCATTGGTCACAAATCAATACTCAATACAGTCATTCTATTCGAGAGCAAATACTATCTTGTTTGGGAGAACATTTGAAACTCCAATTTCGACGTGAAGATCTTGTAGCTCCCTGGCAAGGTAAAGCCTTTGTTGTTAGTCTGTATGGTATGACCAAAAAAGAAGGGATAAAACGACTGAGAAAAATTGTAGAATCCCTCAAGCTAGAAGAGCTTTACTTGCATAATGGCAAATTTCGAGTCACTTTTAGTGTTGGCGTTGCGCAGTACCCTCAAGACGGTGTTAATTTGCAAGCTTTGTATCAGACAGCTAGCAATTCTCATTGTAAGGTTTCAT
>JBFRWE010000079.1:0-3760 GCA_051439345.1 Xenococcaceae cyanobacterium | reverse complement strand
AACTTGCCATCTAAAGTGTAATTTTCGTGCTTTGTGTTGAGTCGGGCAAAACGCCGATTAACTTTGGAATCGGCAGATTGGAAAACTAACTTCAAAGTTACGTTTCTGAACGCAAGTTGGTATAACTACCAACTACCAACTAATTAACCCTGTCTATTCTGTTCAGGAAAATTAATATGTCTAAAACCTCTATCGGAGTAACTTCCTTGCAGCCTAATCCTCAGCCAAAACCGATCGAGATTTTGTTGATTGAAGATGATGTGGTTGAGGCTAGGTTGATCCAAGAAATTCTGAAAAACTTTAATCCCAATCAGTTTTACTTAACTCATGAAAAAAGATTGCAATGGGGTATAAATCGACTGAGGCAAAAGCAGTTTGACCTGATTTTGCTGGACTTAACTTTGCCTGATAGTCAAGGATTGGCATCTGTGGAATTATTAGTCCAAAACTTTCCCCATTTGCCCATAGTTGTCCTAACCAATACTAATGATAATCAACTAGCAGTTGAAGCAGTGAGACAAGGGGCGCAAGATTTTTTAGTAAAGCGTACGATTAATATTGATGTTTTAGTTAGGTCAATTCAATATGCCATTGAACGTCAAAAAGCTGCAGATATCCTGCGAGAAACTAACGAAAAGTTGATGAATCAAATTCGAGAAAAAACTGCCGAATTAATGAAGGCGAAAGAAATCAATCACTTTCAGTCTGAATTGGTATCAATGTTTTCTCATGATTTTCGTAGTCCTTTAACAACAGTGCTTTCTTGTACAGAATTACTACAAAATAGAAGCGATCGCCTCAGTGAAGAAAAAAAAGTTTATTTATTCCAGATGCTTCGTAGTGCCAGTAAAAATATGGTACAGCTTTTAGATGAAGTTCTTTTGGTCGGGAAAACCGATGCTGATACCTTTCAGTGTAATCTCACTCTACTAGATTTAGAGTTATTTTGTTTAGAGTTAGTAGAACAGTTACAGTTTAATGCTGACAAAAAACAAATTCAAATTGTCTTTAATGCCCACGGAAAAATCAAACAGACTGCTTGGGATAAAAATTTGTTGCGACATATTTTAGGCAACTTATTAGCCAATGCGATTAAATATTCTGCAGAAGGCGAGCGCGTACAATTTGATTTAATCCCTCAAGAGCAAGTAATGATTTTTCGTATTCAAGATTGGGGAATTGGTATTCCTACAGAAGATCATCAATATTTGTTTGAACCCTTTCATCGTGCCAGTAACGTTGGTAGAATTCCTGGTACTGGATTAGGACTAGCGATCGTCAAAAGCTGTGTAGAAGCTCATCAAGGTTCTATTAAGCTCGATAGTCAAGTTGACGTAGGAACAACTGTAACTGTAACTCTACCTCTGCTATTTTTAGTTGACAGTGCTAAAAACTCTTAGTGTTGGTCTATTTCCAGGCTTTGACGTACAGATTAATGGATTCTTGCCATACTCCTTTCTTGGCAATCAATTGGTCAACAGCTTTTTTATATTCAGCTTGTAATAGTTCTTTTTGTGCTTCAGATAAATTTAGCAAAGGATTGCCTCTGGGATAAAATTCTTTTTCTATCCGCGCAGAGCCATAATTATCGTTGATTTTTTCTCTACGAAAAAGATGCTTCTCAATTTCAATGTTTTTAAAACCAGAATTCCGTAAAAGTTTAGTGCATTTTTCTGGAGTCCATAAAGGTCTGATAATATGAGGTAAATCGATTCCCAACAAATCCTGACAAACCCTAACTCTTACTTCTGCTAAATAAGAACCTTTATCAGGAGCAGTAAAAGCTAGACATCCTCCAGGTTTTAGCCAACGATAGCACTTGTTAAGAAGCGCGGGAATATCGCTAATATATACAAGTGCCGAGCAACAAAAAATAAGCTCGAATTGCTCATTTTCAAAATCAATTAACTCTACATCTGCTTCAATTAATTGTAGATTTTTTATACCTTCAGCTTTAATTTTGGCTTTAGCTTGAGCTAACATTCCTGTTGATAGATCGACACCAATTACTGAACCTTTTGGAGCTACTATTTTCGCTGCGGGAATTGTGACTAAACCTGTCCCTGAAGCTATATCGAGGATTGTTTGCCCAGATTCCACAGGAACATACTCTAAGAATCTTTTAGCGTTTTCAGGATGACCTTTTCCTTCAGAATCATAAGCAGTTCTACCATTAAAAAAATTGATTACTTGTTGTTTATAATTTTCCTGCATTGTTCTAATCTAATTATTGAGTGTAATACTAGAAAGCTGGCTATTTTTTACTTTTTGTTGTTGTAGCTATATCTAAAACTTGCTCAATTTGTTGTTAAACTATTGGAGAACTTTATTACTTGCTATTTCTAAGTTCAGCTACAAAATTTTCCAGCGTTTTAACTGTTGAAGAGATAAAGATTTAGGTGAATTTGCTTTTGGCTCTCGAAACTGAATATCTTCAGCCCAAGTTTCAGGATTTTGATATAGTAAGTCCAAATTAACTAGGATTTTGGGTAAATCCCAATTCCACCAACTCAGTGCTATTAATCGCTCAATGGTTTTAGAATCAAAGCGATAACGGATAACCTTAGCGGGATTACCAACAGCAATAGCGTAGTCTGGGATATTTTTAGCTACCACAGCTTTAGCTCCAATTACCGCACCATTACCAATTTTTACCCCAGATATTATCGTCGCGCCTAAACCAATCCAGACATCGTGTCCGATCGCAGTTGCTCCTTTATTTTGGCCATCTATCAAACGCTCAGGACGATTTTCTGCAAAAAGTAGGACAAAGGGAAAAGTTGTTGCTCTAGAAGTAATATGTTCTCCACCACCAAAGATAGTAATATTTTTAGCTAATGAACAAAATCTACCAATCTGAATTTTGTCTTCTGGCTGCCATAATCCAAAAGTAATTCGCGTATCAAAATAAGTATATTCGCCAATCACAATGCGGTTATCATCTACCTGGCGATCTAACCAATATGGGGGACTATCGTTTGTGTATTCAATAAACGCCATATTTTAAGAGCTACTCTAATACTTCGAGCCAAAATTATCATCTGTTTGATAATACTTGCAAGCTACAATCTACTTACTCAAGCTTTTTGAGCAATCTGTAATACGGACAAGTAGGACAGGTTGATGATATCTCCACGATCGTTTTTTAAAGTTTTACTTAAATTTTCAAACAAAGTATTACGTAGCTCTGATTCCATCGCTATATAGGGCGATAAAGTGCTTAAAAGTGCCAAATAATTGTCAATATCATAAGTACCCTCACATATTAACTCTTCGGAAAATAAGTTTTGGAACTTGCCAGAATCGATAATCCCTTTTCCCAAATTACCAATATTTTTTTTGTGATTAGCGATCGCTTCATACCCTTGTAAATCGGGTGCATAGGTATGATAAACCGAATCTAATAATTCTTGATCAATCTCGTAGCTAGGTTGAGGTGGCGTATTCCAGAGCAAAATTAGAAACCCATCGGATTTTAGAGCCTCAGCAGTTTTTGTATAGACAACTTTAGGTGATATCCAGTGAAAAGAAGTTGCAGCAAGCACTGCATCAAACTGACTTTTTTCTAATTTCCATTCTTCAAAAGTAGTATTAATAATTTTAACTCTTCCATAGCCATTGCAATTTCTACGAGCTATTTGATATGCTTCTGAATTTGGTTCTACGCACACCAGAGAAAACCCCAAATCCGCAAAGGCAGTAGTCGCTGTTCCTGTACCACATCCTATTTCTAAAATCCTAGCATGGGAAAAGAGTTGAG
>JBFRWE010000078.1:0-9373 GCA_051439345.1 Xenococcaceae cyanobacterium | reverse complement strand
CTACTCAATATCTATAAACCAGAGGTCGTCTGGGCAAACAATTCACTAAAATCAGCAGTAACAATGGCTGTAGGTTCGCCTTCTGGTTTAGAAATAATATCAAAAGCTTTATTCGTAGCATTCTGTTCTTTTATTGCTTGAACTACTACTTCAGCCACATCCTCTCTCGGAATACTAGTCGGAATCCCGTCAGGTGGATTGTTCAAGAGAGTATCATCTTTGCCCACTATCAGTTCTCTTTTTCCTCCAGGCTCGTTAATCAATCCCCCAGCACGAATAATAGTGTAATTTATCCCCGAATCAATTAAATACTGTTCCGCTTTGCGTTTCCAAATTAAAATATTGCCATTACCGATACGGTTAAGCATATGGTTAGGATCTGTACCACCCATAGAACCAACTAAGACAATTTGTTTTACTTGCGCTTTTTTCGCTGCATCGATCTGAGTTTTCTGTCCTAACCAGTCTACTTCTTCAGGAAACTCCCCTGGTGCAAAGTCGAATTCTGGTCTTTGTCCTGGTTGGGGTGGTGTTTTCATTTGTGGTACAGCACTAGTAAGAATAACTAAAGCATCACAACCTTCGATCGCTGATTCTAAACTAGAAGGGTCTTTAATATCTCCTAGACAAAAATCTTCTGTAGAACCAAATATTTCTTTTACCTTCTCCCGAGAGCGAGCAAAGCCTATCCCTTGAAATTCATCGGCTCTCTGGCGTAATTTTTGCAGAACCAGAGAACCTGTTTTTCCTGTTGCTCCTGTTACTAAAACTTTTTTAACTGGCATAAACTAGTCAGATTGATTAAATACTCTCTCAATGATCATACGTCTTCTCGAATCAATCTTATCTCGAAGTGAAGATTTTAATAGTTGGCGATCACGTAGTGCCAGCTTCGCCGATCGCACTTCTTCTTGCTTTAACTATTGATAATTTATGTTTTTTAGTTTAAATATTTAACTTATTATTTTGCTCTAGTTAACAAATTATATCAAATCAATTAAAGTTGATATAAGCGATATTATCGCCTGAATCAGCAGAAAATCGAAAAAATTTTGGAAATCTATTCAAAATCTTTCTCAATAACTTGAAATTGTGATCGAGATAAGAAATAATAGCTAAGTGAAAATTCTGAGTGATTAGCGATCGAGGGCAGTCCACTGACACAGACTCTTTCTCAACAAATGAATGGTCACTTTATTCAAATACAAAATACCAATGAACATTCGGACACGAATAAGAGAATTACCAGAGGGTTCTGTTGCCATCATCGTTGGCTACGATCAAGTCTATGGTGGCTACATTGGCAAATTAATAAAAATGGGTTTAAAGCCTGAGACAGAATTTATCGTTCTTTGTAATACTTGCCCAGAAGGTGGGGTAGAAATTTTGCTCAAAGAAAGAATCATGAAACTTTCTAAATCCGAAGCAGATGCTCTTTGTGTAGAAGAAATTGTTGATGAAGAAGATTAGCAATTAGCAAAAAAGCGCGTGAATTAAGTGGACGGGACTGTGGTCTGAAACAAGTTCAGACCACAGCCCCTCAGGTTTCTGACCCAATTCAGACCAAGTAATACACCCCGTCATGAATGACTATTAGTTGTTGAAGTGTTAGGTGTCAGATTTTTTATCCTAATCATACCTAACACCTGCCTAAAATTGTTTAAGGTTTAGCAGAAAGCAAAATCAAACTAATCACAATCACAGACAATACTAAAAAAGCAGTCATGATTGCAGAAAACATATCCTTATCGCTCAAGATATTGCCTTGAGGCTTAGGAAGACCAGATTTAGCTTTGATAGCATGCCAAAGATGACCACCCAAAAAAGTAGCACATAAACTAAACTGAACTGCTGCAAACTGGGTTGAATCTGCACCATAGAATACCTCAGGGTAAACCAAATCGTTAAAAGCGACAAAATAGCCAGAAGTAAAAGCCATCAATGCTACACCAGCCAAACTATAAGACAGAATAGCGTGTCCATTATAGGTAAAAGCTTTTTTTGCCCAACTTAAAGGTTCAGTAGTAATATGCCACGCACCCCCAGCAACGCACATTACCCCAATCCAGATATGACCGCCAATAACATCCTCTAAGTTATCTACTGCTGCCATTCCCAAAGGATTCCAACTGCCGTGGTCAAGACCAAAGATATAACCAAAGATAGTAAAAGGACTGATAGTAGGATTAGCAATAATCCGTACATCCTCAATTGCAGGATCGTAAATACCACCCCATAAAACCGCTTTGCCGACAAAAAGTAATGCTGCTACACCTAAAAAGATTAAATGATGACCTAAAATAAAACCCAACTTTTTGGGGTCATCCCATTCATAATGGAATTTAGGAGCGCGTCCATCTCCATTTTTCAGTACAGCAGGTCCTCGAAAAACATGAAATAATCCTCCTGCACCCAATACAGCAGAAGCTACTAAATGTAAAATGCCAATCACAAAATAGGGATAAGTGCTAACAACTTCTCCTCCTGCACCGATACCCCAACCCATACGGGCAAGATTAGGAATTAAAAGTAAGTTTTGATCGTACATAGGTACGCCAGAAGTAAAGCGAGTAACTTCTAGTAGGGTAATTGACCCTGCCCAAAACATAATCAAGCCAGCATGGGCAATATGTGCGCCTAAAAGTTGACCAGATAAATCGATTAACCGAGCATTACCATATACCCAACTATCCTCTTGTGATGTGTTGATTGATGTTGTTGCTGTCATAAGAAAATTTTTTTGAATATTTGCGATTGAAATAAAAAGTAAGCTTAATGCAAAGTCCAATTTGCACTAAGCTAAAAGAGAGAGAGAACACAACCAGACAATGTGGGAGTCCTCTTATTCAGCAGCAGCTTGTGGCTTGCCGACCACTGGCTGACCAGCTTGAGGAGTTCCTGCATTGTCTAATGCTTGAGTAATTCTGCGGAAGTCAAAACCAATTGCTCTGAGGGCGTGCCATAAATGACCTTGTAAGAAGAAAAAGCCTAAGAAGAAATGAGCATTGGCTAGCCAAGCACGAGCCGTGTGGACACCTACTCCTAAGTCTGCTGTATCGGCAAAGTAAGGAACTACTCCTAATTTAACTTCTAGAACTTGTCCGTAGAATTCTACAGGATAGGCTAAAGTATTAACTGCACAGAAATAAGCAGCAACAAAAGCAGCTAAAGCAATTCCACCCAAGGAATAAGAGAGAATGGCTTCGCCAGAAAAGATTAGTAGTTTCTTTGCCCAATCCATTGGAGGAGTTATGATATGCCAGATACCCCCTGCAATTAAGAGAATGCCAACAAAGATATGACCACCGACTAAATCTTCTAGATTATCTACAGAAGCAAAGTGAGTTTGATATCCATAGATAGTTAAAGGATTTAAAGTAGGATCGGTGACAACTCTTACATCTTCAATGTTGGCATCATACAATCCACCCCAAAACATGGCTTTGGCAACTAAGAGTAATGCACCAGCACCAAGGAATAGTAAATGATGACCAAGAATTAAACCAAGTTGTTTAGAATCATCCCATTCAAAATGGAATTGATTAGCAGAAGTGCCTTCTAAATCACTGGGAGCTTTGAAAGTATGAAATAATGCTCCTGCACCAAGGACAGCAGAAGAAATCAAGTGGACTGCCCCAACTACAAACATAGGATAAGTATCAACTACTTGTCCTCCTTCTCCTACACCCAAACCTAGAGTAGCTAGATGAGGTAAGAGAATTAAGCCTTGTTCACCCATAGGTAAACTAGGCTCGAATTTAGAAAGCTCGAAAAAGGTGAATGCCCCAGCCCAAAAAACTATTAATGCTGCCTGGGCTGCATGAGCAGCAATAAATAAACCAGATAATTTGGCAAAACGGGCATTCCCTGCCCACCAATCATAAGTAACTTTAGGATTGTCGTAAGCTTGCAAAGTAAAACCTCCTAAATGATTTTGATACTAGTTACTAAAAATTCTCAATAACTAGGTGATAAATCTATTGTGCATTATTGATAATAATAGTCAAGAATTTAATTAACAAATATTAATAAAAACCGCAAGAGTTCATTCCTAACAAGAAAGCTATGTATCTATATATTTAGATACTAGATAATTTTATATTGTTTGGAGCGAAGTTAATCATTCTTAATTTTACTTGTTAATCTTACTTATTAAGCCTCTTGTTCTCGATCGCTATTTTATTAATAAAAAAGAAAAATATCGCAATAAGTTATTTTTTACTGTAAGCTAAATAAAAATCTTATTGATTTTAATTCTCAATTATTTGCAAAGGAGGTTTGTTGCGGTGACAGCCATAACGGATAACCCTCAGGGTATTGCGGAGTATACGGATATTCCTTGGTGGTCTGGGAATGCCCGTCTCAGAGATGTATCTGGTAAGTTATTGGGGGCACATGTAGCTCACGGAGGCTTGATTGTCTTTTGGGCAGGAGCAATAACTTTGTTTGAATTATCTCGATTTAATCCTGCTCAACCTATGTACGATCAGGGTTTAATCTTACTTCCCCATTTAGCTAGTTTAGGCTGGGGGGTAGGTGCAGAGGGAGAAATAGTTAATACCTATCCCTACTTTGTCATTGGAGCATTGCATCTCATCTCCTCTGCTTTTCTGGGTTTTGGAGGCATTTTTCATAGTCTGCTTGGTATTGAATATCTAGAAAATAAGTTTTCTTTCTTTGGCTACGATTGGCGTGATACCAACAAAATGACCACTATTATTGGAATTCACTTGATTTTGTTAGGAGCAGGTGCTTTTCTCTTAGTTGCTAAAGCCATGTTTTTTGGTGGTTTATACGATCCAGCAGTAGGCAATGTAAGAATTGTCAGTAATCCTACTCTCAACCCTGGCATAATTTTTGGCTATCTTTTTGGTGGTGTCGGCAAAAATTGGATTGCAGGGGTAGACAACCTAGAAGATGTTGTTGGTGGTCATATTTGGATAGGTGCAATTCTCATTTCGGGTGGCTTTTGGCACATTGCTACTAAACCTTTTGGTTGGACAAGAAATTTATTTGTTTGGTCTGGAGAAGCTTATCTGTCTTATAGTTTAGGTGCATTGGCTTTGATGGGATTTATCGCTGCTTATTTTTGTGCGGTTAATACTACGGTTTACCCAGAAGTCTTTTACGGCTCGTCTTTGGCAATTAAGTTAGATATTTTTCCTTATTTTTCTTCAGATAGCACAGATTTACTTTCGTCACGTACTTGGCTGGCCAATGCTCATTTTTGGCTAGCTTTCTTCTTTTTACAGGGTCATATTTTCCACGCTTTACGGGCAGCAGGTTTTGATTTTGGTAAGGGTCGAGTTGAAGCAAGTTTGATTCCTCCTGAGCCTGATTTTGGGCAGGGCTAATTCGCGAATCGCCTCTACTAATGGCTAATTGAACAATACAGAATTAATCACGAGGTAAAAATATGACAGCAGTAATTGCTGATAGTCCGAATAAAAATAAGATTCCCCAGGTAGGCTGGTGGGCTGGCAATGCTCGTTTTGTGGAGCTATCTGGCAAGTTGTTGGGAGCGCACATAGCTCATGCTGGTTTGATTGTGCTTTGGGCAGGAGCATTAACTTTTTTTGAGTTATCTCGCTATAATCCTGACTTACCTGTGTATGAACAAAGCTTAATTTTGTTACCTCACTTGGCAACTTTGGGTTTTGGCGTAGTTGACGGAGGACAAATTGTCGATACTTATCCCTATTTTGTAATTGGTGTTCTACATTTAGTCTCTTCGGCAGTTCTAGGTGCAGGAGGGATTTATCATTCTCTTCTAGGACCAGAAATATTAGATAAAAATAATAGTTTTGCTGGTTTTTTCGGCTATGACTGGGAAGATGGAGACAAAATGACCAGCATTATTGGTATTCACCTGGTTTTGTTAGGTGCTGGTGCATTTTTACTTGTCTTTAAAGCTATGTTTTGGGGTGGTGTTTTTGACCCTTGGGCTGGTGATGCTGGACAGGTAAGAATTATCACTGATCCCACAGTGAACCCAGCTACTATCTTTGGCTATCTGGTTGGTGCTTCGGGAAAAGCAGGTATGGCAGCAGTAGATAATCTAGAGGATATTGTAGGCGGTCATATCTGGATTGGCTCTCTCTGTATTCTTGGTGGTTTTTGGCATATAGGAACTAGACCTCTCACTTGGGCGCGTAAGGCATTGGTCTATTCTGGAGAAGCTTATCTATCTTACAGTTTAGGCGCGATCGCTTACATGGGTTTTTTGGCAGCCTATTTCTGCACAGTTAATGCTACAGCCTATCCTGAAGTGTTTTATGGACCTGTGGGTTTGATTGAAACTGATACAGGTATTGTTACCGCTAGGGGTTGGTTGGCTACGTTCCATTTTGTGTTCGCAATTTTATTCCTTTTTGGTCATATTTGGCATGCTCTGCGGGCTAGAGGTGCTGCTGCTGGCTTCGATTTTAGTCGGGGAGATACCTTAGTTAAGTTTTCTGGTAATCCTCAAATTGGCAATTTCGACACTCCCCTTAATTCTGCTGATTTTTCTCTGTGGTTGTTGAAATATTTACCTATTTATCGTCCTGGTTTATCGCCTCTATTTCGAGGTTTAGAAATTGGGATGGCACACGGTTATTTGCTTTTTGGCCCTTTTGCTCTTTTGGGTCCTCAGAGAAATTCAGATGATGCTAATTTGATTGGTCTATTAGCTGCATCTGGACTAATTTTGATTCTGACTATTTGTCTGTCTATCTACGGTACAGTTTCTTTTAAAAAGGAATTTCGCTCAGATCGTCTTACCTATTCAACTGCTAATCCTATTGTGCCTGAGTCTCTCAAGACTTTAGATGGATGGAGTCAGTTTGCTGCTGCCTTCTTTGTTGGTGGTGTTGGTGGTGCATTCTTCGCTTATCTTCTGTTCGATAATCTTAGTGTTCTCCAAGCAATTTTTGCCGGCAATATTTAAGGAATTTTTTTTCTGTGCTTATTGCTATATATTAGCAATAGTTGTAAACTAAGATTAGTGTATTATCCTATCTTCTGGGATTGGTAATTTTAATAACTTGCTAATCCCAGAAGAACTTCTTTAAAAGCTTCTATACAGAGAATTTATCTATCTATGGGTGTGGCAATTATCTGTTTATAGTTGCAATTATTAGGGCAGATAGCAAAACCAACTGCTTAATTATTTAAAAGAATTTGCAATAAACTTAGATCGAGTCATTGGTCATGAAATATTGTCCCTGTTGTACAGAGCAATTGCTACGCCATGTAAATAGAGAAGGTATTTATTGGTATTGCAGTCGATGCAGACAAAAAATGCCGATTCTCCAGAAGCATCAACTTGAACCTAAAAACTTAGTATTGGAAGAGATAAACTATGTCTAAAATTGGTCTTTTTTACGGTACTACCACAGGCAAAACTGAATCAGCAGCAGAAATGATCCAATCTGAATTTGGTGGTGCAGAGGTAGTAATTTTGCATGAAATTGCTGATGTAGAAGGTAGTGATTTTGGCGAATATGAATGTATTATAATTGGTTGTCCTACTTGGGATATTGGCGAACTCCAAGCAGATTGGCAAGGCTACTACGATGAATTGGATGATGTAGATTTTAGTGGCAAAAAAGTAGCTTATTTTGGCACAGGCGATCAAATGGGCTATGCAGAAAACTTTCAAGATGCCATGGGAATATTAGAAGAAAAAATTGCTTCTTTAGGAGGAAAAACGGTTGGGCATTGGTCTACAGATGGTTACGAACATGAAGCTTCTAAAGCAGAAAAGAATGGCAAATTTGTTGGTTTAGCTCTTGATGACGATAACCAATCAGAATTAACCGAATCCAGAATTAAAGAATGGGTAGGACAATTAAAAAGTGAATTTGGAGTTTAATATTTAGCAGTTTTTATAACTATTTAGGGTTCTCTTCTGGACAATAGACTAGGGAAAAGTAAGACAAGCAAAAGATTAGCTACTTTTCCCTTTTACTGAGTTCATAACTGATAATTCGTAACTACTAGACAAGGCAAGAGCAATGAATTTATTTGTTTGTTTAATTATGTGGACTACCGTAATTAGTTTAATACTATGGCGAACTTGCACAATAACCACAAAAGCTATTACTCATCTTCAGCGTTTACATAAAATTCCTTGTTCTAATTGTAGCTATTTCACAGGAGATTATCGTTTAAAATGCACAGTACGTCCTTTTGAGGCTCTATCAGAACAAGCGATCGATTGTCTGGATTTTGAATTATGTTCTCCCGCGAGAAACAACTTAATAAAAGGAAATATACAGAAAGTAAATTTTACTTCAAATAGCCTTAAACGAACAAAACTAAACAATCAAAATTGTCAAAATAGAGTATAGGTCTTAATTATCAATTTTTATCAGTACTCTACAAGTTTAAATTGTCAACTCTATTTTACTTATTAAACAATTGTTCCTTATCTATTGCCAATTCTCGAAGTACACATTGAAATTAACCTCCTTACCAAGATGAATAAAAAAATAGAAAGTATCTGGATCAACACTAATCCTAGTTTTCAAAGGTTTGAAAATCCTTTAATCCGTTATCTATCTCGCTGTACAACGGTAGCTAGATGGGAATATTATCAAGATCGAGATGAACCTTGTTCTTTAGATATTGCTCTAGTCTTACTGCATGACTATCTCAAGTCTTTATCTCAACCAATTAATTTAATTGGTCATAGTACAGGAGGTTTACTCGGATTACTTTATGCCCGTAAATATCCCCATAAAGTTAAATCTCTTACCCTACTAGGAGTAGGTTTTCATCCCGCAGTAGATTGGCAATGTCACTATTATGCCCTCAGACAACTTTTACCTTGTAGCCAGGAAATTGTGTTGACACAAATGGTGCAGAAAATCTTTGGCTATCAAGGAAAATATAATACTAAAGGTCTAGTTAATATCCTCCGACAAGATTTAGATACATCTCCTTCTCCTCATTCTCTATATCAAAGATATAGTATCGCTCCAGGAGGAGTATCTATGCCCTTAATGGTTTGTGGCAGTCGCAATGATACTCTCACAGACATTAATGCTCTCAAAGGATGGGAAAATTACTTAAAACCAGAAGATATTTTCTGGGAATGTCCTCAAGGTTATCATTTCTTCCATTATTTCTATCCTCAAGAAGTCGGTAGACAAGTACTTAAGTTTTGGAATTTGCCTGCTCAAAATGCTGCTTCTCTATCTCCTGAAATTTATCAAACAGGCTAGGGACAAACCCTCTAAATCTCCCACCCCCTATAAGTCCCAGGGCTGTTTCATGCGAGAGAAAAAAGAGGTAGATTAAAGCCAAAGAGGTTAACAGCAATTACGACAATGCCCAACAAAACTCGATCGACTGCGTTTCAGCTTTGTCTTGATGCAGCCCCTTGGCT
>JBFRWE010000077.1:0-3863 GCA_051439345.1 Xenococcaceae cyanobacterium | reverse complement strand
AATAATAATAAAACGAACCTTTGGGAACACCCGCAGTAGTTAGGATTTCATTGATACTTGCAGCATTAAATCCTTGTCGGATAATAATTTCGCTGCCGACCTGAATCAATTCTTGGCGTTTATTGGCTCGTTTCATAATTTTATAGTAGACTAGTCGTCTATCAATTGTCAATACACAAGCGAATTCTTTTTCTTGACAAATCTCTAACTCTTGACCCTCTAAAACCTTCTGCTCCATAGAATATAAATCATCTTTAACAAGAGCGACATCTTGAAACTTGTAACTGGAGTTTAGACTACGGATTTAATTTTTTCTTCTGCTTGATAACGTAATTCTTGAGCAATACGAAATATTTCTTGTCCCATATGAAGATGGCGATCGTCATAATTGAGAGTAAACCACTCTAACTCTTTAATTCCATCACTAATTTGATTTAGGCAGTAGTAAATATGAGCAGCAACACCTGCTAATTTAGTTGGGTTTGGTTGAGAAGTAAATTTTTGTTGAGCTAATTGATAGTAGCGATTGCAAGTTTCTAAATAAGCTTGGAAATTTTCCATTAATTCGTCATCAAACGGGTCATCAGCCAGAGATTCTATTTCTCCATCTAAAGAATTGATAATCTCTTCCGTTAGTCTATTTACAGGTATATAGACTTCTTTAAGCCATTGATAATATTGAAGTTCCTCTGTTTTCTCCGCTTGTCTATAACGTCGATATTGTTGTTGCGCTTGAGCATTCCTAGCTTGTCTATCAGAATACCAATGGTCTGAGGACGTAGATTCTAGCTGTCGATCGTACTGGCGACGGGTTTGAGGATTGCTTAAAACTTCATAAGCACCATTAATTTCAATGATTTTATTATGATCGGCAGTCTGGCTCAGACTATCTGGATGAAAACGCTTTGCTAAACGGCGATAGGCTTGCTTGATTTCTTGCTGGGTAGCTAAAGAATTAACTTGGAGTACTTGATAGTAATTCACTATGAAATAATGTTTATGCTCACCTGAATCTATTTAACCAAGATATTACCTTACAAATAATTAGATAAAATTGTTAACTAACAATTAACTATTGAGTTTAATTTTTCCTCCAAAAACTATCCGCTCTCACAGAGGATAAAAGCTAGCTAAGAGTGCTAGTTTAGTTATCATCTATGAGAGCGGTCTAGCGGATCTCCGAGTTGAAACCTGACTGCCGGAAGGAACTCAAGCAGCGTTGCCAATATTGCCTCCGAAGAGACATCTAGCGATTGCTAGAGAACAGCCCCGGCACACAGCCGGCCGTTTTCAACGAGGAGACCCATGGTTGTACTACTACTATCTATCATGGGCATCACCTCCTTTCTCCCTGAACGGTTTGAAAATGTTTCTTGATTCATCATAACTGATTGTTTTTGATTAGACAACAATAAAGAAATTGTTGAGGAAGTTCTAAATATTCGCCAAAATGAAGATGAAGATAGGAGGCATGAAGTTGAGCAAGCTGCCAACCTTCAGTTGTGGGTTTATGAGTAGATTTATATCCTTTCAGGTGCCATAGAGGTTTAGCAGAGGTTGCTACTAGTCGAGAATGATGAAATTCATGTCCCCATACTTTTTCATTTTTCTTAATTAGAGGAGTATTTTGTAATGCCGTAGCTTGACGATATCCCAAAGTTAAACTTCTAGTCATTTCTACAGTCGTCGGAATTACTCCCACCATTGACCAAGGTTGCCGAGAAAAATCTACCAGCTTTTGACAGAGATACATTAAACCACCACATTCAGCATAAGTAGGAATACCAGATTGAATTGCTCGACAAATTGAATTAAGGAGAGGTTGATTTGCTGCTAGTTGTTGAGCAAAAACTTCGGGAAAACCACCCCCAAAATAGAAGCCATGAATATTTTCTGGTAAAGTCTCATCTTGTAGGGGACTCCAAAAAATCAACTCGGCACCTAATTCAGCTAGGATATCTAGATTATCTTGATAATAAAAGTTAAAAGCCCGATCTCTGGCGATCGCAATTCTCAGTGGTGATGAAGTCTTAGCAATAGGTGATAGTCTTCTAAACTTAGTTTGTTTGGTTGGTGGTTTTAAAAGGGGAAATATTTGTGACCAACAAAAACAGGTTTGACCAATATGAGCAAGATGGGTAAAAATTTGCTTTAACTGAGCAATTTCGCCAGTAGGAACTAAACCTAAGTGTCGATCGGGAATAGTAATGTTTTTGTGGCGACGTAAAACCCCCAAAATAGGAATATTAAAAATTGCTAAGGCATCCTGTAATAATTCTAAATGGCGATCGCTCCCAACTCGATTGAGTACTATCCCTGCAATAGTAATTCTAGAATCGAGACTACTATAACCATGAACGATCGCAGCAACAGAACTAGACAAGCGAGAACAATCTAAAACTAATAATACAGGTATCTTTAGTAATCTAGCTATATGAGCAGTACTACCATAGTCGTTCTCAAGAACTTTAGGAGTTGTGTTTTTCCTATCTTTTTGCTCCCTAGTAACACCATCAAATAATCCCATGACTCCTTCAACTAAAACAAAATCTACTCCCTGACTATGACGAGCAAAACAAGATTGGACATAAGCTTCTGAAGTAATTACTGGGTCTAAGTTACGACAAGGACGATGGGTAACTGCTTGATGAAACATTGGGTCAATATAATCTGGTCCCACTTTAAACGATTGGACTTGGTAGTCTTGTTGAGACAAATAAGATAGCAGGGAAAGTGTAACTGTAGTTTTGCCTACTCCTGAACGTTCTCCAGCAATAAGTAGAGGCATATTTTAGTGAAAAGAATAGGAATGTAAATTCTCATTATCCCCCAAATACAGTCTAGTAGTTAGAAATTAGAAACAAGAAAGTTTTTTTCTCTTTTTTATTGACATCTATTATCGTTTAGGGGTTATACTTGGATTAATGAATCTTATTATCAATAAGCCTAACTTAGAGAAAATATCAAGTATTAATTAAGAATGCAGAGTAATAATCAGCGGTCTAGGAAGCACGAAATAGTGACATCCCAACAGTCAGACAGATGGCAAATCTATCATCGTTTGCAAGCTTTAGATATCTCTTGTCAGTGTGAAACTAATAAACCCTTACAAGTAAAAGTAGATGATATTCGTACAGCAATTCAGTTGTGGAGTGTCGCTAAACAAGTCACTTCTCCTCGTGGAGAACTAGTACAATGGCTGAATCAGTGTTGGCAAATCAAACAGTAGTTAAGAGAAAAATGACTAAAAGTAAATCTTGCATAACTGAGTTTAATGTTACAGGCAGATTAGTAGATATACTTATCAAGAAAGATAATCAAGTAAAATATCTCAAGCTAGCTACACAAGATCGACAGTACTGGATTAAAGTAGCTAAGAATATAAGAGAAGATATTGCTCAAATAGTAAATCTTGAGGCTGAGTTCATTGTAAGAGGGACAAAAAAGCAGAAAAGGAAAACAGGTAAAGTTAAGTATAGAGCCGATTATTTAGAACTAGTTGCCAATAACAGTAATAGCGATAGAACAATTGTTGTCCCTGAAGTTCTTCCCTTATCTTCTCAAGACAATAAAGCAAAGGCTCAAGCTAAGGTTTTAGTCTGTAAAAAATCAAACTGCTGGAAAAAAGGCGGAAAAGAAGTTTGTCAGGTATTGGAAGATCTGTGTGGCGATCGCCAAATTCAAGTTAAAATGACAGGATGCCTTAAGCAATGCAAAAAAGGACCTAACGTAGTTGTACTACCAGATAAAGCTCGCTATAGTAGGGTAAAGCCACAACAAATTCCCACCTTAGTTGAAAAACACTTATAAATTCATAGAAGTAGAGCTATCTTAAATCTCGCCAGAGGACTACCGTTAACCTC
>JBFRWE010000076.1:0-31189 GCA_051439345.1 Xenococcaceae cyanobacterium | reverse complement strand
GAGACAGGCTTATACTCTCCATCGACCTACATCTCAAGAAATTACTCCCCTTAAATCTCAATGGGAATCTTTAGAACTCCTGCAAACAATGGGATTTTTAGTTAACCCTCCTCGTCAACTATGCCCATCTTTACTAGATGTAGAGAAATACTATCTGTATTGGGAGACAGCTAGAGATAATCTTCCCTACATGACTGATGGAGTTGTAGTAAAACTTAACAATTATCAACTACAGCAACAACTAGGTTTTACCCAAAAATTTCCTCGTTGGGCGATCGCCCTTAAATACCCTGCCGAAGAAGCACCTACTCTAGTTAAGAATATCATCGTCAATGTAGGCAGATCTGGAGCAGTTACACCCATGGCAATTATGGAACCAGTACAATTAGCAGGTACAACAGTACAAAGAGCTACTCTCCATAATAGCGATCGTGTTGCCCAATTAGATATCCGTGTGGGCGATACCGTAATTATACGCAAAGCAGGAGAGATAATCCCTGAAGTTGTCCGTGTTATTACTGATTTACGTCCTCCTGATGCTCAACCTTATCAAATGCCTACTCAATGTCCAGAGTGCGAGTCAACCTTAATTCGCCCTGCGGGAGAAGCTGTAACTCGCTGTGTTAATAGTTCTTGCCCAGCAATTTTAAGAGGTAGTTTAGTTCATTGGACTTCTCGTGATGCTTTGGATATTCGCGGTTTAGGAGAAAAAATAGTTGTACTTTTAATTGATAATAATTTAGTTCGCTCGATCGCCGATCTTTATACTTTAACAGTCGAACAAATTGCCAATTTAGAGCGGATGGGAGCAAAATCTGCTGATAATTTAATTAAGGCGATCGATGCTTCTAAACAGCAATCTTATGCTAGGGTTTTATATGGTTTGGGTATTCGCTATGTAGGTAGTGTTAATGCCCAAATACTTGCTAAAAACTTTCCCAATATTGGGTTATTATCTCAAGCATCTATCTCTTCTCTAGAATCAGTATATGGTATCGGGGAAGAGATTGCTCTCTCTGTTTTTCAATGGTTTAGAAATCCTGCTAATTTATCTTTAGTAGATTCTCTCCAAGGAATCGGTTTGCAGCTTTCTGAGGCTAATAATACCGTAGATAATAAGATAGCTAATACCAATATTTTAGCGGAAAAAACTTTCGTTATCACTGGTACTTTGCCCAGTTTAAAACGTAGTGAAGCAAAAAAAATAATTGAGCAAGTGGGCGGAAAAGTTACTGGATCTGTAAGCAGTAAAACTGACTACTTAGTAGTAGGAGAAAACCCTGGTTCAAAACTAACAAAGGCAGAACAATTAGGTATTGTTCAACTTAGCGAACAAGAGCTACTAGAATTAGTTAACTCTTAAAGTAAATCAGAGAATATAAAATAAATATTAAAATTTTAAATTTTCAGTCGAACCATTCAACTTTTTCCTGAATTGGACTACGACGGCTCTGAGTAGCAGGATTATCACTATATCCTAAGTATAAATATCCCAAACAAAAGTCTTTTGCCGATAATCCCAAAAATTCCCTAAGTTCTTGGGTATAAGTTACTCCTCCTGAACCCCAAAAACTACAAATTCCATAAGCGTGAGCAGTTAAAGCCATATTTTGTACACTGCAAGCTACTGCTTCTAGTTCTTCATCCCTAAGTATTTTTTCGGACTTTTGTCTGTACATGCAAATTACAATTACGTGAGAAGACTGAAGAACATTTGTCTTCATACGCTCAAACTTTTCTGGCTTAAAGTTTTCTTCAGGGGTAAGTTGTTTGTATAAATTTGCTTGAAAATTTGCCAACTTTTCCAGTCCAGAGTCAGTAAAAACCTTGAATCGCCAGGGTTGAGTTAAACCATGAGTGGGAGCCCAATTAGCATTTTCTAATATTTGCCAAACGATACTATTATCAATCTTATTTCCGTTAAAAAAACGAGGTTTAGTGGAACGACGAGACTTGATTATTTCGTTGATTATTTCTGTGGATTGAGTCATGGTTAGATATTGAGTTAGACTTAGAGTGAAATTACTGTTGTTTTCTTTTAAGTGCGGTTATATTTAAACTTAGTTAAGATATAAGCCGATTGCTCCCGAAAGTGTCAGTATTAGTAATTAATTAATTAACTATTGGCAGTCATGAAAACTAGAGGTTAATATCGCAAAATAGACCCAAGCAAACTCTTAGGTAAAACAGCGAGGGTACAAATTAATTCCCAAGTGTGTAATTGTACAGTTACATTACTTTCTTCCACCTAATTTATACCTAAGCCATATGAATATATTATTAAATATTCCTATTTGCTCATCTTCCGAGAACTTCAATAGATATTATGGATGAAAAATGAAGCCAATTGAAGCAGCACTACAATCTAGATTGTCACCTATGAAAGAAAACTCTCAAAAAGATAGTAAGAAACTACTGCTGATTGATGATGACCCTAATCTAATTTTATTAGTTAAAGACTATTTAGAGTTTAGGGGTTATCAGGTCATGACCGCAGAAAATGGCAGAGAAGCTCTAGATATCTTAGAGCAAAATATTCCTGATATGATCATTTGCGATGTAATGATGCCAGAAATGGATGGCTATTCCTTAGTCAATCATATTAGAGAAGAACCCCGTACGAATAGAATTCCTGTTCTATTCCTTTCTGCTAAAGGTCAAAGTCAAGACCGAGTAAAAGGGTTAAATGAAGGTGCTGATGTATACATGGTAAAACCGTTTGAACCTGAAGAATTAGTAGCCCAAGTAGAATCATCTTTGAATCAGATCAAACGTTGGCAGCAGGGTCGTCCCATCGGCTTAGATGGTGGTGGTCCTACTATTCATGTTCCTCATCATGTGGAACTTACACCTACAGAATTAAAAGTTGTTCAGTTGGTAGCCAAAGGAATGGCTAACCGCGAAATTGCTGAAAAACTGAAAGTTAGTCAACGTACTATTGAAAGTCATGTTTCCAATATGCTCAATAAAACTAGTCTCAATAATCGGACTGAGTTAGCTCGTTGGGCGATCGAAAGTAACATGGCTTGATAAGCTATAGGTTAGAACTATCTTAAAAATAGAATCTAGAGTTGTGATGTCTAGAATAAGTAGGCTTCATTTCTAGATTGTAAAATGATAGTTCTTTTGCCCTATAGGTAACAAATGACTAAATTAAGCCTCTGTGCCATCGTTAAAAATGAAGAAAACTCCCTCTCTAAATGTTTAGAGAGCGTTAAAAATGTTGTCGATGAAATTATTATTCTAGATACTGGGTCTACAGATAAAACAGTCGAAATTGCCCAACAGCTTGGAGCTAAAGTACACTACTTTAAGTGGTGTGATGACTTTGCCATAGCCAGAAATGAAGCTTTGAAATATGTGCAGGGGGAATGGATACTCGTATTAGATGCGGATGAAGTCTTAAATCCAGCGATTGTAGCTCAATTGCACGAAGCAATAAAAGCAGAAAATAATTTAGTTGTTAATCTCCTTCGTCATGAAGTAGGTGCATCTCAATCTCCTTATTCTTTGGTTTCTCGCTTATTTCGTCGTCACCCAGAAATTAAGTTCACTCGTCCTTATCACGCTCTGATTGATGATAGTGTCAGCAAAATTCTCACCAAAGAATATCATTGGCGGGTAGCAACTCTTAATGAAGTAGCGATTTTCCATTATGGCTATCAAGCAGAAGCGATCGCCTCTCTAGATAAATATACTAGGGCTAGAGTGATGATGGAAAAGTTTTTAACCAATCATCCTAACGATCCTTATGTATGTAGTAAGTTAGGAGCTTTGTACCTCCAAAGTGGTTCAATCAAAAGTGGCATCAAATTTCTGAAACAAGGTTTAAAATCTAATCAGGCTGAACCTTCTGTTTTGTTTGAACTCTATTACAGTCTTGGTAATGCTTACAATCGTCAGCAAGATTACGAAAGAGCCAAGAAACAATATCAAAAGGCAATTAATCAGCCGATTTTGCCCAAGTTAAAAATTGGTGCTTATAACAATTTGGGTAGTTTATTACTCAATCTAGGGGATTTAGGGGCAGCACAACAAGCTTTGGAGGCAGTTTTAAAAATCGATCCACACTTTGCTATGGGTTACTACAATCTAGGTATGCTTTTTAGTAAGATGGCAGAGCCGAAAGAAGCGATGCAGCGCGGTCTTGCGAGACAGTCCGTTGGGCGGGTTCCCCGACTTGAAGGAACTGTCGAGGGCGGGGGTTTCCCCCATGAGCGACTGCATCAAGAAGCGACCGCTGCCTACCAGAAAGCAATTGAACTTAACCCGAATTACGCTCCTGCTTATCAAAATTTAGGAGTTATTCTTTACAAAAGTGGTTATATGGCAGAGAGTATAGAAACATTTAAACAAGCGATCGCACTTTATGAACAACAAAATCCTCAAGATGCTCAGGAATTACGTCAAAAATTAACAGGAATTGGAATTGTTATTTAGTTAACTTTTTTAGAGAAATAAGTCGCAAACTTCCGTATAAATAACTAGTTATTTTCCGCAAACACCATTGATTAATTTATTAACTAATTACTGATTATTTAGAAGAACTAACGGTAGCTAATTGATGAGAAATAGATACTGAATCTGTTAAAATTTGTTCTTGTCTATGGTAATAAGATTTTCTCTCTATCGCCTCAAAGTTAGGCATCTCTTGTCGGCAACGACGGCAAAACCAGTAGGTTTGATTATTTTTCCAGTGCCGTAGTAAAGAATCGGAACAGCAAGGACATTGAGTACTCATTTAAAACTTATTTATGCTTTGGATAATATCTTCTTAAATCTAACAAAAAGATAAAACCGTGTCACGAAAGTAAAATAATGTTTTAGTTTTGTTTATTTTTGTAACTAATATTGGTGAAAAGTTGAAGTTAATTAATAAGTACTTTGATTTAGATCTATAAATAATTGGTAGCCAAAATAGCAGCTTGAGTGCGATCGCGTAAATCAAGACGGCGTAAAATACTATTGACGTGATTTTTAACCGTGCGTTCGGATATATATAAATGTTGGGCAATTTCGAGATTATTATAGCCTTTGGCAATTAGTTGCAATACTTCTCTTTCTCTAGGCGTTAGAGTGGCTAATTCTGGAGGTGGTTCAATTGGTTGGGAAACAGGAGTGGCGATGATTTTTTCTAATAATCCAGGTCCTAATTGAGTATAACCTCGATTAACCGCACGGATTGCCTGGGCTAGTTCTTCTGAGGGTATATCTTTGAGTAAATATCCTTTGGCACCGTAACTCATGGCATGGGTTACATATTCATCATCATCAAAGGTAGTCAAAACTAAAATTTTGATTTGGGGAGCTTGTTGGGTGAGGATGCGAGTTGCTGCCACTCCATCCATCACTGGCATCCGAATATCCATTAAGACGACATCGGGCTGCAACTCTAGCGATCGCTCTACGGCCCCTTGCCCATTTTCAGCTTCGCCGACTATTTCCAGATCGGGTTTAGTTTGCAGTAAACTAGCTAACCCTTCTCTGACAATACTTTGGTCATCTACTAACAAAACTCGAATCATCCTTCAACCATTCCCAATAAAGGAATTTCAACTTTAATGTGACATCCCTGTTGTGGTTTACTGGTTAGTCTAAAATTACCATTGAGTGCTTCAGTGCGTTCTCGCATACTCTGTAAACCAAAACCTGTGGTATTTGCTTTCGGCTCGAAACCTCGACCATTATCATCGATTGTAAGTTGAATAATTTGCTCCGTTTCTTTCAATTTAAGACAGACTAAAGTTGCTTGACTATGTTTGGAGATATTAGTTAATGCTTCTTGAATAATGCGATACAAAACCAAAGATATTTCAGCAGATAGAGAAGTAGATAAATTTACTTCAGCTTCGATCTCAATGTTAGTGTTGCGTTTAAATTCGGCAATTAATTGCTCTAACAAACTATCGAGGGAGTGAATTTTCAAGGGATTGTTTCTCAACCTTGCTACGGCGATGCGGACATTTTGTAATGCCTCTTTGCCTAGTTGTCTGGCTTTTTGCAGATGATAAGTAGCTCGATCGGCATCTTGTGAGATAAACAATTCTGTATTTTCTAGCTGAATACTTTGAGCAGTCAGATAATGACCGACAGAATCGTGAATTTCGCGAGCAATTCGGCTTCTTTCTTGTAAAGTAGCTTGATTTTCGATGGTTAGGGCTAGCGATCGCAAGCGACGATTAGCAACAGCTAGTTTTTCTCGACTTTGATGTTCGGCTACAACTGCTCCGACTAACAGCAGTACAAAAGCTAAGACAAAACCAAATAGCAATGCTGAATTGAGCGTCAAACCAATTAGCCAACTATGTAATTCCCCTGACGGTAAATGCCTGGGTAATCTGGGCAATGGTCTACCAAGAGGAATACCTAAAGGACTAATCCTTAACCAAGTTAAGAGTTGCAAAAAGATAAAAAAAGCATAACTCAAAACTGCCACAATAATGCGTCCATTCCAAGGAAAGAGTAAACAAGCACGAATGACGACGATTAACACTAAAGCAGGGAAAACGCGCATTCCTCTTCCTGCCAACAGTACCGTTAGCCAACTTAAACCAAATCCCAGACTAATATAGAGTCCTTGTACTAATCGAGAACCAAAGGGCAATCTCAATCCCATAATTCCCAGAATACTTAGGCTCACAATTGCCCCAAGAGAAAATAAGATTCTGAACTTAGGTAAAGGAAAGGGATGATGTCGATGGAGTAACCAAGAAGATAAGACTGCGAGTAAAGCAATACCAAGTAAAACCCATTCTAGATAAAGTAGCAGGCGAAAAGGATGTTGTTTCCAAACGACAGTCATTAGTTATTCCTTGATTGATAGCTTTATCCCGATCGTGTCACATAATCAATCTAATTAATCTAGTCCTCAAGTACTAAATAAACTTAGTACCTTAGTCCTGTTTAAAGTTGGGAATTGAGATCGAAGTCGCTGAAGGGAGGGATTTTTTAGAATCGAATTGTAAACAAACAGACTTTTAATTGGAACTAGGAGATATTAATGATGATGTGGCGTACTATTTCTACCATAGCAGCAATATCTTTAATCTTACCTCTCGATGTGGATGCTGCTCAGTTACATCCCAACACTAACAATAGTTGCGGACAATCTACTCTGACAACCAGTAAACTTATTGCCCAAAACCCCGACCATCGACCTTCTGAATTTGCTAGGAAAGGTAGAGGATATCGAATGGAAAGACTTAGGGAACTCGATCTTACACCCGAACAATCCGAACAAATCGAAACAATTCAGCAACAATCTCAAGCAGACACAGAACCTCTCCGCCAAGAATTCCAACAAGCTCACGCACAAATGCGCTCGCTTCTGGCGGGCAATGCTAACTCTGATGAGTTGAGACAACAGCATCAGCAAATTCAAACTCTACACCAACAACTAGGAAACCAACGTTTTGAAACCATGCTACAAGTGAGAGAGATATTGACTCCAGAACAACGCAGCTCATGGGCTGAGTTAAGCCAAAAACATCACGGAAGACGAGGTTTCAGAGATCGCTTTTGAGTGCTTTGCCAACTAAAGTACTAAAGTTCCTGAAAAATAAAGATAGGCTTAGAAGCATTTAAAATACACGCTTAAATTCTAGTCAAGAGAATAGGCAACTTAGGCAAGTCCAAGGTTAATGCACAGTTATTGAGAACTTTGATGATAGTGAATCGCAAAGTTGCCTTGCTTCACGTAGCGACATAGCAAGATTTCTATCATCTTCGATAAGATTGCTATAAGCAATAGAAAATTAAGAATATGGAGCTAGTTAACGAGTTTAATCTTGTTGGACAATATCCAGGGGAAATAGCAGCTTTAACTGCTGCTTTTTTATGGGCGGTATCTTCTGTGGTTTATAGTATGTTAGGGAGAAGAATCCCCCCTCTACAACTTAATTTTCTCAAAGGAATAATCGCCATCGCGCTTCTAATTTTAACTATCTTGTTGCAAGGGAAAATTTCCGTTGACTTTCCTTTATTACCTCTAGTTTTTTTAGCTTTAAGTGGTATTGTGGGTATAGGATTGGGGGATACTGCGTATTTTTCGGCATTAAATAATTTGGGTGCAAGACGCACTCTATTGATGGAAACTTTAGCTCCTGTTATGGGTGCATTGTTTGCTTTAATTTTATTAGGAGAACAATTACCTATTACTTCCTGGTGCGGTATATTACTAACATTGCTGGGTGTCGCCTGGGTAATTAGTGAAAAAAGTCCTTTATCTACCCCAAGCGATCGATCCTGGAAAAAAGGGATTTATTGGGGTCTTATTGCTGCCCTTACTCAGGCTATTGGGGCAGTACTTTCTCGTTTGGCTTTAGTAGAATCTACCATTAGTCCTCTTTGGAGTAGTTTAATTCGTTTAGCAGCAGGGGAAGCGATCGTCTTTTTATTGTTGTTAAAATCTTTGAGCTTGCCCGATCGAGTTGTGGAAACAGAGAAAAATAAACAAATACAGAACTATTTATCTTGGCGGATTTTGGGGATAATTACTCTTGCTGCTTTTGGCAGTACCTATTTAGGCATTTGGTTGCAACAAATTTCTCTCAAGTTTGCTCCCACAGGTATTGCTCAAACTTTACTTTCTACTAGCCCTTTATTTATCATACCTATCGCAGCAATACGAGGAGAAAAAATAACTATAAGATCAATTTTAGGAGTTGCGATCGCCCTTGTCGGTATTGGACTTTTATTTTCTGGTTAGTATCTTGTCCAAACTAACTATTAATTTCTTTCCTTTATTTTAGAGAAATAATTGCCAAGATGACATAATATTAAATCTAGTTTAGATACTATACTTAACGGTTGGGCAAGGTTTGCTAAAATACACGATCGCTACATTTCAAATCGATTGAACAGAAAGGAGTGTCAAACAAACAAAAGCCTCTAAGAAAGTGATGTAGAACTAACCTACTAAATTCTCAGAAGCGTTGATTTGTTAAGTTTGACTTTAAAGCTTAGAAACGGTTGTTTCGACGACCACCACTAAATGAATTTCTATTTTCACGAGGTCTAGCTTTATTAACTTTTAGCTCGCGATCCATCCATTCTGCTCCATCTAAAGCTGCAATAGCTTTATCTTCGTTAGCTTCGGATTCCATTTCTACAAAAGCAAATCCTCGTACACGACCAGTTTCCCGATCTGTTGGAATATGAACCCGCTTAACAGTTCCATACTCGCCAAAGACTTCATTTAAGTCGTCTTGATTGATTTCATAAGATAAATTACCTACATAGATAGACATATTCGGATTGTCTCCTCAATTGGTGTTGTGTTCAGAGAGACAAGATTACTGGAAAAGCAATAGCTCAATACTTTATGGAAAAACCTTCGTTACTGAATAAAAACTTAATCATTAATCTTTAGATTCTCAGCCTTTATCCTAACATCAATATTTGCTACCTTAACATTTTTTAGCATATTTCTCTTTCCTGGTAATACTATAGTCTTTCTTTCAGTAATGTTTTTAATTCATTTTGTTTCTCGATCGAACCAGCTAGGAGAATACTTAACTTACCTACTAAAATACTACCCCAGTTGACTAAGATTACTCCTGTACCCATTTCTTGATCGAACTCAAGTCCACTAAGATCGATATCTTTCAAGGAACTATATTGAGTATCAAAATTTTCGCTTGCCCAACTAGCAATATTTAATTTTCTGGCAATACCCGTAGGATAGGATGCACCATTAAAACGAGGATTACATTCGATCGCATAATAACTGGGATTACTATCATCTTCTACCGCAGCAACATCAAAAGCGAATATCCCCTTCATTCCTTTGGCTTTCATCCACTGTGCCATAGGTTTTACCATATCCCAAGGTTGATGGACAGTAGGAAAGCGATTACCATTGTGGGCAAAGCCGTCTAAGATTTGTTCGGTAGCAGCTAGAGGCTTTACTTTATCTATTTTTATTTCATACTGTAAATTGAGGAATTTATCGGCAATTACCTCTTGTTGTACTTGTAAAGGTACATCTTCATCTATATTTGCCAAAGCTTCTTGTAATTGCTGTTGGTTTTCACAGCGATTAATCCCCGCACCATCTACAGATACAGCAGGTTTTAAATAACAAGGATAGGGTAGGGTAGATAATTTGCTTAGTTCAGCTTTATTTTCAGCACAAATTGTTTGAGGAATATTGACTCCTAAATCCTGTGCTAATCGAATAAAATTATTTTTTGAGTTAATAAATTCGACAACATCTAACCAATCTTTATTTTGCTTACGAAACCAATCATCATCATTACTACCCTGGTTAACAGCATCACCGAAAATAAAAACGGATACTTCACACTCAGGGTATTCTCGCAATTTCTGAAAAGAGACATCCCAAATAGGATTGTGACTATGGCTTAAACCAATATTTTGATAGTGTTGTGTAATTGCATCCCACTCTGATTGTAAGGCTGGATGTAGTTGAATATAGTCTTGAGGTTCTGTCATCCCCAGTACTCTCCCCGAATAGAGATAGTTACCAACTACAGCATCGTGAGTACAGTGCATGATATCGTGGTTGAAAATTCTGATCTGAGTCATAATCTTAGTCTCTGGGAAGAATCTTTGCCCAGATTGTCTCAAAGAGTTAGTCTTTATTTTGGTATTATAGATATCTTTTTTATAAAAAATTCATAAAATAATATGGCACGTCAACGTTTAAAATCTGATCTTCCTACTAAAATTTGTCCAGTTTGCGATCGCCCTTTTACTTGGCGCAAAAAATGGTCACAATGTTGGGATGAGGTAAAATATTGTTCGGACAGATGCCGAAGAAGGCGATCGTCTGTTGATAAAGCAGAAAAAAAATGAGTATTTAAGATACAATAACGAAATTGTGCCTTGCTTTTGCAAGCAATATTAACTAATTTTACTTTCAGGTTATGACAGTCAATCTGGTACAACCCAAAATCATTATTCATGGCGGTGCAGGTGGACATCTCCAAAGTGAAGCAGGATTGGAAGCAGTACGCCAAACCCTTCATTCTGTAATTAAAAAAGTTTATCCTTTGCTACTTAATGGTGTTAGTGCCAAAGATGCAGTAATTGAAGGTTGTCAGCTGCTTGAAGATGAACCCCTTTTCAATGCAGGTACGGGTTCTGTATTACAATCCGATGGCAAAATTCGCATGAGTGCTTCTTTGATGGATGGTACTTCTCAGCGTTTTAGTGGAGTAATTAATATCTCTCGTGTCAAAAATCCAATTCAATTAGCCCAATTTCTGCAAAGTCAAGAAGATAGAGTATTGTCTGACTATGGTGCAGCAGAATTAATACGGGAATTAAGTGTACCAGTTCACGATCCTTTAGTTGATATTCGTCTCAAAGAGTGGTTTCAACAAAGAAAAGAACATTTTCAGAAACACATGGCAGGAGTAGTCGCCGAAGAAGAGTTAGCTGTTGCCCATGAAGATAGACGAGGGACAGTTGGCGTAGTTGTCTTAGATAGTCAAGGAAGATTGGCAGTAGGGACTTCCACAGGAGGAAAAGGACTAGAAAGAATTGGACGGGTTAGTGATTCGGCTATGCCTGCTGGTAACTATGCTACTAAGGATGCAGCAGTAAGCTGTACGGGTATTGGGGAAGATATCCTCGATGAGTGTTTAGCAGCCAGAATTGTGATCCGAGTTACCGATGGTTTATCAATCAAAGAAGCGATGGATAAATCGATGAAAGAGTGTTGTTTACATCATCGCGATCTAGGCGCGATCGCTCTTGATGCGAATGGTAATATTGCTTGGGGTAAAACTAGTGAAGTCTTACTTGCTGCCTATCACAATGGTGAGGAAATTGGCGATACCCTGGAATGGACTGGAGATGATTTGATTGGTTATCAACTATAGCAGCTATTGGACTCATGGCAGTAATGTACGGGCAAGGGAATTACTGTCATGATTGTTTTTCTAACCACTGATTAAATTTATTAACTGCCTGCTTTATTTTGAGAAAAACTGACTCTATATTTTCTGCTAAAACAATTACTTTCTCTGCTTTTAACTCAATTTTATAGATATGACGAGCTAAATGACGGAAATTGCGATACTCATCTGAGGGGATGATAACTGTTAAAATCATCCCTATTACTTCTTAAACCAATCCCTCATGTATACTAAGTTAGATAAACAAGCTGGATTGAAAGCTGTATTAGTAGTTGCGATCGCTTTCTTTATTGGTACTTTGGCTCTTACTCTCCATCGCCATTTTACCTTTTACTCTTCTTATGACCAGGGCATTTTTAATCAAGTTTTTTGGAATGGAACTCATGGTCGTTTTTTTCAGAGTACTCTTTCTTCTCAGTTATCGACTAATGTTGTCCATGGTGGTGAAGTACCAGAAGTAGATTATCATCGTTTGGGGCAGCATTTCACTCCTGCTTTGTTGTTGTGGTTGCCTATTTACTATCTTTTTCCCCATCCAGCTACCCTGACAGTTTTCCAAGCAACTTTTGTTACGGCAGCAGGTTTAGTTCTCTATGCTTTAGCTAGAGTATATTTAGAGCCAGCAATAGCTTTATTAATTACGATTAGCTTTTACTGTGCTAATGCTGTCCTAGGTCCTACTTTAGCTAATTTTCACGATATATCTCAAATTCCTTTATTTGTGTTTAGTCTACTACTGGCAATGGAAAAACGCTGGTGGTGGTTATTTGGGATATTAGCAATTTTGATTTTAGCCATTAGGGAAGATAGCGGAATTACCTTGTTTGGTATTGGGGCATACATGGTTATCAGTCGCCGTTATCCCCGTATTGGGTTGGGGGTATGCAGCCTTAGTTTTCTTTATATCGTTGTTTTGACTAACTTAGTTATGCCCATATTTTCTGACGATATTTCTAAAAGGTTTATGTTAGAGAGGTTTGGGCAATATGCTGATGGTGATGAAGCCTCTACTCTAGAAATTCTGGGTAACATGATCACTAATCCTGGGTTGCTCATAGTAGAGCTATTTACTCCTTTTTTTGGCACTATTAAGTATTTAGTTGGTCAATGGTTGCCTTTGGCTTTTATTCCTGCTGTTGCTCCTGCTTCTTGGACGATAGCTGGTTTTCCTCTCCTCAAATTATTTTTGGGTAAGGGGCAATCTGTCCTGGCAATTTCGATTCGCTATGCTATGGCTGTTACACCTGGATTATTTTATGGGGCAATATTATGGTGGGCAGGACAAGGATTTGGTAACTTTGGCCAAGATCTAAAAGACTGTCAGCCCAGAAAACTTTATCCTAAATTTCGACGCTTTTGGGTTGTTTGTATTTGCTTATCTTTATTGTTTACGATAACTTCTAATCCTAGTCGTACTCTTTATTTTCTGATTCCTGACTCTGTTCAACCCTGGGTATATGTTTCCCTACCCGAACAATGGCAAAGAGTACCACAAATTCGTTCTAGCTTAGCTCAAATTCCTGCTGATGCTAGTGTTTCTGCTACTACATATTTAATTCCCCATCTTTCAGGAAGAAGAGAAGTAATTAGATTACCAGGATTGGAAATTCGTAATGATGCAGAAGAAGTAATTAAGGTTGATTATATGATTGCCGATTTTTGGCAGTTACAAAAATATAAAGCTGCTTTTAAAGGCGATCGACAATGGTTTAAGGATATCACTGCTTTAATCGATACTGTTACTAGTAATAAGGAATATGGCATCATTGATTTTAATAGCGGTGTAATTTTATTGCAAAAAGGTGTAGATTCTGAGCTTGAGGCAATGACAGCTTGGCAAAGTTTTCTTGAGAAGACAGAAGCCTCGGTCAAAATTAATTAAAAAAATCTAACAAATGCACCATAGCTATCCTATAACTGGTAAACCAGAACAAAAGCAACCAGGGAAATAGCTATGACTACTAACACACCTCAATACATTCTTGCTCTCGATCTTGGGACAACAGGCAATCGTGCTATTGTATTTGATAGTCAAGGCGGTATTGTAGCTCAAACGTACCAGGAGTTAACCCAGTACTATCCCCACCCAGGTTGGTTAGAACATGACCCCCAAGAAATTTGGCAAGATACCTATACTTGCATCCAAACAGTAATTAAGGATAATAATATCTCTCCCAGGGCGATCGCAGCTATCGGTTTAACTGTACAACGAGAAACTTGTTTACTCTGGGATAAAAAGACAGGAGAACCTCTCCACAAAGCTATTGTCTGGCAAGATAGGCGTACAGCAGGGATGTGTCAAAAATTAACAGAAGAGGGGAAAGCAGGCAAGATTCAACAGACTACAGGATTAGTCTTAGATGCCTACTTCTCTGCTACTAAACTAGCTTGGCTGTTAGATTGGGTTAAAACAGAAAAGCCAGAAGTAGATTTAGATAATGTTTTAGCAGGGACGATAGATACTTGGATACTGTGGAAATTAACTGGCGGTAAAGTTCACGCTACAGATCATAGTAATGCCAGTCGGACGATGTTAATGAATTTGGAAACAGGAAACTGGGATACTTCGCTACTGGATTTATTTGGTGTTCCTGCCTCGCTTATGCCCAAAATTCTCCCTAGTATGGGATTATTTGGGACAACAGACCCCGACTTGTTAGGGGGAGAAATTCCCATTACTGCTATTTTTGGCGATCAGCAAGCTGCCCTTTTTGCCCATGGTTGCGATCGCCCAGGTTTATTGAAATGCACCTATGGTACTGGCTGCTTCTTGATCGTACAAACAGGACACGATCTAACGAGATCGCACAATCAACTTCTCTCTACCGTTGCCTGGACAACAGATAAATCAGCAGCTAATTACGCTTTAGAAGGGGCAATCTTTACTACAGGGGCTTGTATTCAATGGCTAAGAGATGGGTTGAAACTAATTAATACAGCAGCAGAAACGGAATCTTTAGCAAGTCAAGTTACAGATACCAACGGAGTCTATTTTGTTCCTGCTTTAAGTGGTTTGGGTGCGCCTCATTGGGATATGAATGCTCGCGGTGCTTTTTTGGGCATTACAGGAGGAGTCAACCGAGAACATATGGTAAGGTCTGTACTAGAAGCGATCGCTTATCAAGTTAAAGAAGTAGTAGAAGCAGTAAATAAAGATAGTGATATGGCAGTAGCTCGTCTGAAAGTTGATGGCGGTGCTTCTCAGAATAATTTCTTGATGCAATTTCAGGCAGATGCTTTGGGAGTACCAATTGAGCGTCCTGTTATTCTGGATGCTACTGCTCAAGGTGCTGCTTTTGGTGCTGGTTTAGCTATAGGTTTTTGGGATGACTATAGTAAGTTAATTGCTAGTCGTCAAGTAGACAGGGTATTTGAACCAGGAGAGGGAAAAATCCAGGCTCAAGATAATTTTTCTAAGTGGCAAAAAGCAGTAGAAAGAGCGAAAAATTGGATTTAGCTCCCATTAAGGGTGGTTTCAATGGTTTTTTTAACTACTTTTGAGACTCCCTTATCATAATCTTCAATAATTCAGCTAAAGTTATCCCTGATGCTTGCGCCATAGAAACAATTACACTTTTAGGAGAAAAAGAACAATAAAGACCCGCTTCTAAAAACCATGGTTGTCCTTGAGGATCGATGCGGAAGTCAAATAAACTGTAGTGGCGACAGCCTAAAGCCTTATGGCATTTTTTAGCAACTTCTTGAACTGTTTTGGTTACAGGATCGCTAGGGTCTACAATCCAAGCCTTGATATTATCTTTAGCAGTCAAACCTAAATTACCATCTTCCTTTCGTTCGAGTTTATCGGCATAGTTCCGAATAGGATGGTCTTGAGCATTGACTAAATATTCTTCTAATGGTAAATTAACTAATTCACCGTCTTTGACTATAACTCCGCATCTAACTTCTCGACCAAGTTCGATATATTCTTCAACTAACACTTCATCAGAATATTTAAACGCTGTTTCAAGAACATTATTATATTCATCCATATTCTTTACTAAAGCCACCCCGAGAGAATTATCTGAATTAACAGGTTTGACAACTGCTGGAAGTTTAATTGTCGGGGTATCTCCCTGACGAAGTAATTCGCCAAAAGGTACTTTTACTTCTGCTGCTGCCACAATAACTTTAGCTTTAGCTTTGTGGGCTGCTAGTGCCATTACATCTGGAGTATTGCCGATATAGGGAATCTTCAACAAGTCAAATAGAGCGCGATATTGAGTCATACCAAGAAGGCAAAACATTTGTGGTAAAACTAGGTCAATCTTTTTGGCTGTTATAAACCTGATGGCATCAGAGAGAGACATTGGTTGTGCAGCAGCTAGATCTTCTCCCCTAAGAGATGAGGGAAACCGCCACTGGCGATCGGGAGTTATGTAAGCAATATAAAATTCATAGCGTGAAGGAGCTAAAGTTGCTGTAATACAGTCTTGAGCGTAGAGGCGAGATAAATCACGGTAAAAATTATTATCGGCAGACCCGACTAAATGAAGAATGCGAAGTACTGACATAATATTAATAACTTTGATAGACAACTAGAAACGAAATAATTTAAGACCAGAAAAAAGCTGAGTAATTCCATAAACTGCCATTCCTCCAACCATCCCTGGAAGAACTTCATACATAGCACTAGATAAATCAAATACTAAATTCCACATCAAAGCCACAGCAATACCTACTAGCATCATAGCGATCGCCGTCGTCAGATTGACCGATTGCTGCCAGACTCGCAAAATTAATAAAGGTCCTAACCCTGAAGCCAAAGCAGACCAAGAGAAAGTGACCAAAGCAAAGACATTATTATTTCCAGCTAAGGCGATCGCTAAAATTACTGCCGTTACGGTGAGAGTTCCCATCTTGGCAAATTTGTAAGATTGAGCAGTGTTAGGAAAAATATCTTGGGTTAAAGCAGCCGAACAAGAGAGTATTTGAGAATCTGCGGTAGACATGGTGGCAGCAAAAAGTCCAGCTAGCATCAAGCCAACTAAAACTACTGGTAATAATTGCAAAGATAGATAAGGCAATGCTAATTCTGGATCGCCAGAAGTCAGCAAATCTGGTATCATAACCCGTGCTGCTAAACCTATACCTGTAGCGGAGAAGGAGTTGATTAACCCCAAGCTAGTTTTAAGATTTCTGGCCAAACCGATGTGTTTCTCTGAGTCGATCGCCATAGCACGAACCATAATATGGGGTTGTCCTACCACGCCAAAACCAGCAACAATCCAACCAATAAAAAAAGGTATAAATCCCCAGGGTGAGGAGCGAGCATTCAGGTCAATTAACTCGGGGTCGATCGTTGCCAAAGATTGCCAAAGACTTTCAACCCCACCACAATTAATAACTGCCACGACTAACAGCATTAGTAAAGAGCAGAGCATTACTATCCCCTGCACCGCATCCGTCCAAATTGATGCCCGAATTCCTCCAGAAAAGCAGTAGATAACTACAATTATTGCTCCTATAATGATGCCTAAATGATAATTCCAACCAAATACCGCATTGAGTGCCTTGCTCCCTGCTACTAGTTGAGCAGCAGCGTAAGAGCCAAGAAAGACAATAGTAATCAAAGCGGAGATAATAGCAATTAAACGAGAACCTTGGATATTTTGACCGAGAAAAGCAGAAACAGTCTCTGAAGTTGTTTCCTCAGAAAGCTTTCTCAATTTTTTAAACACAAACCACCAAGCAAGGTAATCGCCAATTGCCCAACCAATAGTAAGCCAAAGGGAAGAAATCCCTATTTTGTAAGCAAAACCAACCTGACCGATAAACAACAAACCGCTTTGACCAGTTGCCATAGCTGAAAGTGCTGTCAGCCAAGGATTGACATTACGACTAGCTAGTAAATAATCAGTAGTAGTATTTTGTTTGCGGGTTGCTGAATAAATACCAACTCCTGTAAACAAAAGTAGAAAGATAATAAAAGTGATTGCAATTTCAACTTCCTTAGTGATTACAAACACTAATCTCCCCCTAGCTCTACCAATTTACCAATATTGAAATCAATTTTGACCCAGCCTTTTAGCTTTCGCAAATTCTCTAGTAAAAGTAAAGTTATTTGCCAATGAGGTACGGTTAAAAAGGGGAGAGGATCTTCTAGTCGAAAAATAGCATCTGTTCCTTGGAAAATCTTATGTAGCCAAACTTGTACATCAGCAAAAGACTCGATCTCTGTTAATCTCCAAAGTTCATGATAGAGCCAGTAAGTCGGCTTGCTGTCAGGAAGCGGTACTATTGGTATTTCATTTGTATCTTTAAGATAAGCATCTGCCAACCCTGGATGATTGTAAAACATCGTAATAGCAGAATGGGTACGAGGATTGCACTCGATCGGATAAACAGTGCCGTCGTCGGTTTGAATAAAATCAAAAGAAATTTGCCCCGTTAAATTTAATTCCCGAACAAATTTCTCCACCCAAGAATAAATCTCAGGTTTCTCTACGTGATTATAATTTACCTGGAAAGGAGAAGACTCCGAACAACAATGAAGTCTAATTTTTCCGTTGCGAACTGTACTATGGGTGCAATACTCCTGACCAGTAATGAACTCTTGCATCGTCCAAGGATTATCTTTACTGATGGGCAAATTTCTGACATAATCTTCCATCCCTGCAAAAGGTAACTTAGTCATGTCTAGGCGAGATACCGAGTTATAGCGAATGCTTTTTAAAAGGTATTTACCACTATCGGATGGGAAATCAAAATCAAGAATTTGTTGCGGATCGGTAATCAGAAAACTTTTCGGTGCTGACAATCCTAAAGAACGTGCTTGAGCGCATAAAGCAAACTTATCATCCAGAATTTGAGTGATCTTGGCAGAAAAATGAATAACTTGACAGTAGGGTGCAATTAATTCCCCTGCCAGGGAGTCATAGTAACTAGCGACTGGACTAGATACTGGGATAAAAGCATTAATATTTTCTGTTTGAACAATATTCAGTATGGATTGGCAATAACCATCTGCATCTTTTTCTGGGGTTGGGACTGTATAAAATTTTTTAACAGCATTAGAAAAGCGATGACCAGACAACCAATATTTATGAGTCTCAATTAAAATAACATTATGTCCTGCTGCATGAAATGAGCGAGCTAGCTGTAAAGCTTTGGTCATTTTCCCTCCAGTAAGCAAAATATTCTGAGGGTTTTTAATTATTTTTGGATTTTTGAAGGGCGAGCTAATTGTGTTCCAGAGGAGAGCAGCAATAACAACCATCAAGTTAAGGGGAAATGCTAATGCTAGCAGGATTAGAGTACCCAAATTTTTGAGCAAAACTGATAACAAATTTTTCATTACTTTCTAAAAGTATCAATATCGAAGGAAAGAGCCAATAATCTAGACAAATTATTAGCTCTTAAGCTTGGACTCACCTAAGTTGCATACTCTCTGTTGCCTATTCCCTCTTGCCTATTGCCTTGACCAGAATTAAAGAATGCAGTTTAAATGCGTCTAAGCTTACCCTTTATTTATTTGCGCCGAATTATAGTGAGACCATCTCGCAACGGGAGTAGAACTTGCTCTACTCTCTCATCATCCGCGATCGAGCGATTAAATTGAGCGATCGCCTCTCCGTTGGTAGTGCGCTGCGGTGGGGATAAATAGGGCTGTCCCTGAAGCAAGGTATTATCAACCAAGATAAAGCCATCAGGATTCAATAAATCCTTGTCTAAAATTAGTTGGAAATAATCGATGTACTCCTTTTTATCGGCATCAATAAAGATCAAATCAAAAGATTTGTGAATATCTGCTAATTTTTCTAAGGTTTCTAAAGCTGGGGCTACTTCCACCGTGATTTTATTGCCATGAGGAGACCGCTCGAAACAAGCACGGGCAAAGTCTGCTACATATCGATCGACTTCACAGGCTATCACTTCTCCATCTTCGGGTAATGCTTCTGCCATAGCTAGAGAGGAATATCCAGTAAACATACCCACTTCTAAGATACGTTTTGCTTTAGTCATATAAACAAATAACTTGAGAGTTTGTCCCTCAATATGTCCAGAGAGCATCTCTTGTTCTAACTGGCGTACTGTTTCTTGGTCTGAGAAGCGTTTACTCCAATCTTCTGCTGCCGTTTTCTGTGCCAAGGTCGCTAAAGCAGGAGATTCAGGGGTTGTACACTTTTCCAAGTAAGGATCGATTCCTGCTGCTAACTCTAATACTTGTTGTAAAGAAGCGATCAAAGAATGGGAAACTTTTGCTTCTTCAGCCATCTGAACAGTCTTTGCTAGCTTTTCTACTAAAATTCCCAAGGGAGTTACTGGTCTGGCAGTTTTGCCAGTTTTTATTAGTTTGCTCAATTTTTATTTCTCCTACTCAAGACCAAGATCGCTTAAATATATTTCTTCGCCTGTTCCGCTATTAGGGAAAGAAGAACATAGCTCCTTGTGTCTTTTAATGGCTGTTTCTAGCATTCCTGAAGACACTTCTCGGGCGTAATCACAAGAGCCAATCGCTTTAGGTAGAGGAGCCCATAAACCACCTTCTCCTCGCTTACGACGCATATTTTTCTGACCTTCCAGCATCAAGTCGATATCTTCTAAGATAGGGTGGTAGACAGACAGACCAATAGAGCGACACAAGTTAATAATGCGATCGCGTTCTCCAGGTTTGAGCCAGCCCATTTCTACAGCCAAACTTGCACCAAACGCCATCCCAATAGCGACGGCATGACCATGCATTAACTTGGCAGCAGGCTCAAAGCGCGGACTCCAAGTGTGACCGTAAGCATGAGGACGGTCTTGGTAAGTCTCAAACATATTAGTTCCTTCATGCTTCATATAGGAAAATAATGCTCGATAAATGACTTCATCAGCAATCTTCCCTAGTTTTCGCTCTTCGTCTAGGGTAGCAAAGTGGGTCTCAAGTAAACGAGAACCATGTTGTTCCATTAACTCGAAAAGAACCGCATCGTCAGTAACTGCCATTTTGATAATTTCTGCCATACCGTTACGTACATGACCAGTTGCCAAAGTACGAAAGAAATTGCGGTCTACTAAAGTTAGGGCAGGAGGATGATAGGCTCCAATACTATTTTTGAATTGGCTACCGTTGGTGCAGGTGCGGGGGGAAGGACCAGCATCAATAGCAGCAACAACTGTCGTTCCCACCATGATGTAAGGAGTTCGTCGATGCTGTAGAGCGCAGGCAAGCCCAGCTACATCACTAAGAACTCCACCACCAACTACTAATACTGGTTCGTTACGAGAGACATCGCAGCCGTCTTTACCTAAAAATCTCAGCAAGCGATGAACAGTTTCCGGAGTTTTATCAGATTCCCAAGCCCGACAAGCAAATAACTTGAGAGGAATATCATGATACTCAAAGTAAGAGCGCAATGATTCTCCGTAAAGCTCGTCTACAGTTCGATCGACAATTGCTACGCAACGACCCCGACGACCATATATTTCGGCTAAGGTTGGATTTTCAGGCTCAAAAACCCCGTTGACTAACTTTACTTCTGCTTCAAGTGTGTAAGTTGCTGAGATGGCAAAAGAACGACCGTCTCCGCTAGCAGCAATTTTTCCCTGACCTGTGTACCACTCTGAGGTGCGGTACTTCTCTGGGTGATTAAATTGAATAATCTGCTTGGTCTCAGAATGAGAAACTGATTGAGAATTTACATTAACTGATGAAGAATAAGGCTTAGCTTGAACCATATTTATATTGATTTTAGAAGTGTGCGTTGAGAAATTCAGACTATCGAGAAATATTTGCCTTTCCTTCGGAAGGATTTGTTAGCTCAATGTGAGCTTTATTCCATCGGTAGTGTATCAAAATATTAGAGAATATGTAAAGTTTTGTGAAAATGATTTTTTCGATACTGAAGTTTTACCTAAAGTTGCCTTGATAGGAAGCACGAAAAAGTTACAATCTTAATAATTAATATAACTTATAAATATCTCAAAATTTTCTTATCAATGGCGATCGCCATAACCATAAAATTATTAAGATAGGCAAGAGCATGTAGTGCCAGCACAACAAATTAAGCAAGAATCAGCAAAAGAAAATATACTGTCAAGATTAAACAAGGGTAAATATGCTGACAAAAAATTGTTTAATGTTAAATAAGAAATCAATGTAAAATTACATGACTCAGTATCCAACAACTCTAGAACCAACTTGGCGCAAAATTCTGAGATTACTTCGGTGGGATAAACCTGCGGGAAGACTAATTTTAATGATTCCTGCTTTGTGGGCAGTTTTTTTAGCTGCTAACGGTACTCCTCCCATCCCCTTAGTAGGGGTAATTATTTTAGGTACTTTAGCTACTAGTGGGGCTGGTTGTGTAATTAACGATTTTTGGGACAAAGATATCGATCCGCAAGTAGAAAGAACTCAAAATCGTCCTTTGGCTTCCCGCGCCCTTTCAATTAGGGTAGGAATTGTGATTTTTTTCATTGCCCTTACTTGTGCAGCTATTCTTGCTTTATATCTCAACCGTCTTAGCTTTTGGCTTTGTGTAGCTGCTGTGCCGATTATTATTGGTTATCCTTTAGCAAAAAGAGTTTTTCCCATACCTCAATTAGTATTATCGATCGCTTGGGGATTTGCGGTGTTAATTAGTTGGACAGCAGTAACAGGAAAATTAGAACCTTCTACCTGGATACTTTGGGGAGCTACTATTTGTTGGACTTTGGGCTTTGATACTGTTTATGCCATGTCCGATAAAGAAGACGATCTGCAAGTCGGAATTAACTCCAGTGCAATCTTTTTTGGTAAATATGTCACAGAAGTTGTAGGCATCTTTTTTGCTGCTACTGCTGGTTTAATGGCTTATTTAGGCTATCAACTAAGTTTAAATCCAGTTTTTTGGCTTGCTTTGATAATTGCTGTCGTTGGCTGGACTAGACAATATTGGCAGTTGCGCCAACCCGATCTTCCTCGTCCAGTTTATGGGCAAATTTTTGCTCAAAATGTTTGGCTTGGTTTTATTTTATTGATAGGGATGATTGCGGGCAAGCTCTTGTGAATGACCCCCATCCAAACCCCATTTTACCCAATGTGGCGTAAGACCCCTTCCTCAAAGTAACTGAGCAAGCGCGAAGTTGCTTAGGTAGGGGAGGGTGTCAAGGGTAGGCTGTTTCATTCTTGATTAAACAGATTTATTGGTAATATCTTTTCTTGGTAACTAAAAATCATAATGACTCAAACGTCCCAAACAATTCAATTACCCAGTATTTCTAGTGCGATCGCTTTAGGTGGTACAAATGAAGATAATCTGAATCTCTTATCTCGCCATACTGGAGTGAAAATTATTCTGCGGGGACAAGATTTATTAATTTTAGGTACAGAAAAAGCTGTAGAACGGACAATGAAGGTAGTGCGATCGCTTGAGCCATTGTGGTCAGAAGCCAAGACAATCTCCACACCAGATATTATGACAGCTTTCCATGCTATAGATACAGGGCGCACAGACGAATATCAGGAAATACAAACTAATATTCTTGCTCGTACTCGCAAAGGAGAATTAATTAGGGCGAAAACTTTTAAACAGAAACAATACGTCAAATCAATTCAAACTCACGATATCACTTTTGGTATTGGCCCAGCAGGAACAGGAAAAACTTTTTTAGCAGCAGTACTGGCGGTACAAGCCTTACTTCAAGATCGATGCGATCGACTTATTCTAACTCGTCCCGCAGTAGAAGCAGGAGAAAAGTTAGGTTTTCTCCCAGGAGATTTACAACAAAAAGTGAATCCCTTCTTGCGTCCCCTCTATGATGCTTTGTACGAATTTATCGATCCTGAAAAAATTCCTGATTTGATGGAGAGGGGCAAAATAGAAGTTGCTCCCTTAGCTTATATGCGTGGACGTACTCTATCCAATGCTTTTGTCATCGTTGATGAAGCTCAAAATACTAGTCCAGCACAGCTGAAAATGGTTTTAACTCGTTTGGGTTTTGGCTCAAAAATGGTAGTTACAGGAGACATCACCCAAACCGATTTACCTACTCATCAACAGTCTGGTTTAATTGTTGCTAGTAAGATACTTAAATCTGTCGAAGGGATTGCTTTTTGTTATCTTTCCCAAGCTGATGTGGTGCGTCATCCTCTAGTACAAAAAATTGTAGCTGCCTATGAAAAGTATGAATAATACCTTTTTAGAGATTAGCTATTACTGAGATCTTGCACCTAATCTGTAACTGATTTGTCTTATTAGGGAAAAGGGAAAAGGGAAAAGTGTAATAAATTGATTCCTAAACTCTAATTATCTAGTTTTTTTGTACTGGTGCAAGATCTGAGTATTAACAAGTCATTAGTAACAACTTAAGCTTGAATTATGCTTTCAACACCAAAACGATCGCCATAACTACAATTGAGTTATTAGTCTGGCTTTACGAAGAATAAAAGTTAGGATAGTTTCTTCTTTAGTAAGAATATCCGCTCTAGCTTTCATCCCTGACTTAAGTTGACATGTTTGTTGATTCTTAATTAAAAAACTAGTGACTGGTTCGATCGTTACTTCATAAGTATCAAGAGTGGAGTTAGTTTCTTGACTAGAGATAATATTGTTTTCTTCTCTTCGAGGTTGGGAGATATCTGGAGAGATAGTAATAACTTTGCCTTCTATAGTGCCAAAATCTGGATAAGGACAAGCAAAAACTCGTAATTGAACTGTTTGCTCTTTTTCTACTTTGGCAATATCTTGAGAAGCAACAGACGCTTTTACCAAAAGAGGAACTTCACTAGGAGCAATTTGCGCAATTAAATCGCCTTTATTTAACAATTGTTGCTGGTTGCGAAGATAGAGTTTTTGAATAGTTCCAGCGATGGGGGCGATAATATTACTATCTTGGAGATTATTTTCAATTTGCTGTAATTCTTGTCGATCGCGCTTAAGTTGTTTTTGTAGGGTAATTTGTTTTTCTTGGAGGGATTCTTTTTGGCGATCGAGAGTTGCTATCTTTGCTTCTCCTCTAGCTTTTTCTTGAGCAATTTGTTCTCTTGCTTTCGTTACATTGGCTGAACTAGGATTAACAGTTACTTGCACTCGCTCTAACCTAGCTAAAGCTGCTTCTAGGGCAGCCTGTTTTTCACTGATTTGCGCTCGAGAAACTGCTCCTGTATTGGCAAGCCGTTGATATTTTTCCCACTCTTCTCTAGCTAATTTAGCTGTTGCTTCTGCTTCTTTTACTTCTGCTTGAGTAACTATTTGTCGCTCCTGATATGCTCTTTGACTGAAATTTAATTCTGCTTGGGCTGAGGCAACTATTCGATCGATCTTTTGTTGTTCAGCTATAATTTGTCTTTCTAACTTACCAATCTGAATATCTACTTGAATAATTTGCTGTTGAGTTTGTTGAATAGAATCTTCTAACTGCTGTTTTTGAGTTGGTAACTGAAAGTTACTGATAGTTGCAATAGTTTCCCCTACTGCTACCTGCTGATTTTCTTTTACCTTAATGCTTTTGACTTTTCCTGCTACAGCAGTAGAAACTAAACCTAATTCACCAGTAGGACGAATTTGCGCATCGGCTCTAACTGTCACCTTATGCTTAAGAATACTAGCCAGAAAAATAAAAGCACCAAAGAAAGCCAACATAACCATTCCTCCTCTATTAATCCAATGAGAGATAGCAGGTAAGGATTCATTGGTGCTAGCTAAGGGGAGAGATGATAATTCTGGCTGATTTTGATTTAGATTTTTACGCTCGCCGTTACACTGCTGTGAAACGACAGTGCTTGCGGTGACCTTTGTTCCCAGGTCAGAAGAAAGTGGCTTATCTGCACTTGGTGGCGAAGAGATAACTTTTTCTGGTTTGATTATCTTTTGCTCTGCCGATTTCTGTTTTTTTGGATCTATCTCCTTTAAAGCTATCTCTGAACTACACTTAGTTGTCTCTAGGGAAGAATTGAGTAATCCCCCAGAAGAAACAACATCGAAAGATAGTTTAGGTGTCATCTGTAAGTATCCTTCGTGAACCAACTTAATTGCTTCTGATAGTTCCTCTCCAGGCATACTTTTGAGTACGTAACCCTGCGCTCCTGCGACGAAAGCTTGATAAATATATTCTTGACTACTATGACTGCTGAGAACTAATACTTTAGTCTGGGGAAAACGCTGACAAATAATTTTAGTAGTAGTAAAACCGTCCATTTCTGGCATTTCCAGATCCATCAGCACAATGTCGGGATTTAACTTTTCGATTAAATCTAGGGCTGTTTGTCCATTATCAGCAATTCCTACTATCTCGAAATCAGATTCAAGCCGAAGGTAAATTTCTAAAATTTGTCGAATCAGATGTTCGTCGTCAGCAATCAAAATACGAATCATGAACAAGTGCTTGTTGTGGGTAGTTGTTTAACTTACTTAAACTCTACTTGTTAAATATTATTATGACATATAAGTATTTTTACTTATTTTTATTCTCTAGTTCAGCAATAACAATAAAAAGATTCAAATAACTGATGTTAAACTTTAAATAAATTCTATTCGTCCTTTCATATATGCAGATTCTAGACATTCCCCTAAAAAAAATCTAGGTAAATCTGGGCAGCCTTCTCTGAAAGTATTGATTTCTCGTCAAGGTTATCGCCCGCAGGCGGGCGGATTTTACACCTGGAAACACGAAAATTCGACCATTCAACCGCCCGCCTGCGTAAGGCTGCCCAGATTTAACCAGGTTTATTGTAACCCAAGGCGGTAGCTAGAATATGGTCTTCTTCTAGAATGTCTTCTTCACGGAAGTGTAGGCAACACCAGAAACATATCCCTTTTTGTCTCTTAAGCAATGATGCTTTTCGAGAAGGCATATCGGGACTTCTTCCCATTCTGGTACTCCAGTAAACCAGTTTGCCGTTAAATGGACTATCTTCACCTTTAACTTTGACATACTCCGAACCACTGCTGCCGAATTGAGTATGAGTAAGTAACCGCAAGGGGTTCGCGTTCTCTTGCCTAGTTGCAAAGACCCAGTTATTGTTGCCGATTTTTGTCCAGTACTTTTTACGAGCTTTGTACCAGTTACCTGTACGATGTCTAGCCCAGGCTCTAAGTTTCTGGAACAGTAGGTAATCTTGCCTTGTAAGTTCTCCCACCGTTTGTGCATTAGAGAATTGATAGTAATTTGTCCATCCTCTAATTATTGGGTTAAGCTCGTTAATAAGACGGGCTTGATGGGAGTATTTATGTTTTCTGACTACTCTTTTAAGTTCGAGTTGGTGTTTCTTACAGGCATCCTTTGAGGGTGTAATGAGGGTTCTAAAACCGAGTTTTTCTTTCGTGCTTGGATGTATTGAACTTCTAGATTTTCCTACTGGAAATTGTCGGATATGATACCCTAAGAAGTCGAATCCTGCTTGTCCGTCTTCGCTTTTATCTGGGTACAGAGTATGGGCGATTCTGGTTTTACTGGGTTTGAGTTCCAATCCAATGTCTTTTAACCACTCAGAGATTATCTCTTTGCATCTTTGGACTACGGTTAAGTCTTTATGTATTAGGAGAAAGTCATCTGCATAACGAATAAACGTTAGTGAATTAACTTTTTGTTGCCAACCAATTTGACAGTTAGGCTTGTCGTTTCTCCTCATATCGAGGGTTGTGGCAAATTCCATTAACCTAGTTTCCATACCGTGGAGGGCTATATTTGCAAGTAGGGGGCTTATTACACCTCCCTGCATTGTTCCCTCAGATGTGGCAGTGAATACCCCTTGGTCTATGACTCCTGATTTTAACCAGGCTTTGATTTGTTGCCTGATTTTCCCTTTGTACCCAAGTTTTTTGAGTAGGGCTAAGTGGTTGATGCGGTCGAAACATTTGGCAATATCAGCGTCTAGAACAAACTTAGGTTTATTCTGTATGCTATTTTTAATTTGCCATATTGCATCTTGACAAGATCTTCCTGGTCGAAAGCCATAAGAGTTTGGCTCGAAACGAGCTTCCCATTCTGGTTCTAATGCGGTTTTAACTACATTTTGTAATGCTCGGTCGTATATCGTTGGTATGCCTAATGGTCTTTGTTCTTCTGTTCCAGGTTTTGGTATCCAAACTCGACGAGTCGGGTTACTTTTTCCTGTAACTTTTAATTGACCTACGAGTCTAAAGCGTTCTTCTGGGGATAATGATTTAATACCATCCACTCCTGCCGTTTTTCTACCTCGATTGTCTTGAGTTACCTTACGTACCGATAACACTTTGTTTGACCAGGAACTCATTAGAGTTTTCTGGAGTTTTCTAACTTTTTTAACATCTCCACGACGAGATGCTGCGTAAATCTTCTTTTGCAGCTTGAAAACGTATCTTTCGACTTTATGCCAATTGATTTCGTTCCATCCCACGATATTCTGTTGTGAATTCGTTCTAGGCATATTTGCTACTACTCGTTGCTTTACACATTGATATATTGCGAGTCACGTCTGCTTATCCTGGGCATTACCCCATCTCTTTTCCAGCATTACCTGTAGTTTCAGGTTAGGCATTTGCTTCTTGACCCATCTTCCACAACCTCACCATACGGTTTTGACGATACCTACCAGTTATTCTGGAGATGAGGTTGTGTTACTTCGTTCCTATGTTCCATTGTTTGAGTCCTTTAGGGTTTATCTATCCACCTATGTGAACTGATTGTGCGATACGAGAAACGCAGAACCTCGTATATCTTTGTTCTTGCCGTTATTTTGGCTGACAGGGTGTGGCATTATCCACAAGCTTATATCCCCTGTCCCCTTCTTAAGGCGGTTCTGTAGATAATTCGTTTAGAATGTTTCTACCCCACGGTGTCCTATTCCTTGATGTAATCTCAGTCCAGGTCGATTATAAGACTCTTGCTAGCGGTTAGGCGTTTTCAGCAATTGTCGGGTAGGGTCGATGGGAGCTATGACGCTCCGCACCTCCCTGTGAAATCTGGACGTGAAACTTTCGCCTCATCCAGCTTCCGAGTATCTTAGTTTTTCCAACTGTTGCTCATGTGGATATAATGATGACAACTTCTATGTACGGCTAATAGGTTATTTCTGTCCCAATCGTTATGTTTGCCGTTTATATGGTGAAGTTCGACCCGTTCATCATCAGCGAAGTGTAACCCGCAGTGTCCACATATATGTTTTTGCTTTTGTAAAGCTTTTGCGGTGTACCCATCGTAGAGTAAGTTTTTCCGCTTAGACCAGTAAATTACGTCGCCGTCAAAAGGTGACTTATCACTTCTGACACTGACGAATTTATTTTCAGAGTAGCCGATGGCAGGAAAGGCTATTTTAACCAGTTCTACTGCTAGATGTTTATTTATGGTTTTTTGTCTAATGAATACTTGTCGAGTTCTTTCGTTAAGACTCCACAGGTTAAACTTAGAGCCGTTCATCTTGCAGTATTTGTGGTAGTTTCGCCATCCTCTGACGACTGGAGCTAATTTGCTAGCTTTAGTTTGAGCACCATAGTTAGAATTGTTGACAATGTGCTTAACTTTATCGCGGAATCTCTTAAAGTTATCCGCAGAGGGAGTACTTCTAAATTTTCCGTTTTTCTGGACTTTAAAATTCCAACCCAGAAAGTCAAATCCATCTGTCGTGGTTGTAACCTTGGTCTTCAGAGGGCTTACGTTCATTCCTCGTTCCGCCAAGAATTTCTCGATTTGTTCAAGCAACTGGTTGGCATCATCATCAGGCTTGAGTATAAATATCATGTCGTCCGCATATCGGATGCAGCATGATTGCCAGCCTCCTCTTGACCTAATTTGCCCAATAGCTTCTATACCATTTAAGGCGATGTTAGCTAACAATGGGCTTGCCACTCCTCCTTGTGGTGTACCCTGTTCGGGGAATTTTGGGTCAACCCCTGCTTTTAGACAACGGCTTAAGCCAGTTGAAATAAATTGTGGGGCAATGAGCCGTGTTAGGATTGCGTTATGACTTATTCGGTCGAAGCATTTTTCGATATCAAGCTCGATTACTCTTTTATCTATTCCGTTGCAAGCGCTTCTGAGATTGTTGAACAGGATTTTCTGGGCATCGTGTGCTGAACGTCCTGGTCTGAACCCATAGCTTCTGGCGTGGAAGGTTGCTTCGTGTGCAGGTTCTAGTGCATACTTGACCAGACATTGCCAAGCTCTGTCACTAATTGTGGGTACTTTGAGAATCCTTTTAGAACCATCCTTTTTCGGAATCGGGATTTCTCTTAGTCCTTGATGTTTCCATTCTCTATAATGATTTCTAAGTGTTGCCTCAAGCCGAAATCGTTCAGCAAACGTTAGAGCTTTCTTTCCATCAATCCCTGCTGTTTTCTTGCCTTGATTAAGCTGAGTTACTTGTCTTATTGAGAGCATCCTTGCGGAATAAGAGTTCAGAATTAGCTTTTGAAGACGGCGGGCTAAAGCCAAGTCTCCTTTTCTAACAGCTTTAAATATTCGTTTTTGTAAACGGAACGTCACCTGGCGAAACTTAGTCCAGTTGGCTTGTTCCCAATCATCGCTACACTTATTAGTGTGCGTCATAATCCCTAATTTACTCCATTGAACGTTTTCTGAGCCCCTTTTGGCAATTACGCCTCATCCTACCCGTAGCCAGGAGTTCTGCTTCTCGTCAAGCCTACCGAGGTTTCGACTAATTCCTCAGACCTGTACTACGTTTTTATTCGTTCCAACAGTCAGATTGTTTTGGCAACTTAGGGCGATTCACTTTGCCTATCATCTTCTCGGAGAATACGAATATTACAGAGAAATTTCGTGAGAATGAGATGATGGAGTCGCACATTACACCAATTGGTGTGACCAGGTTGTGGCTCAAGCGTAAGACACTTTTTCAGAATCTGTTTACCCATATTGCCCCCTCGTTAGCGTCAGTGTGGCTACCTGCTTCGATTTACCTCTGATTACGCCCTGATACCCGCTTCACTCCGTAGGATTCCGAGCCTACTCGGTGGGGTCAGGTAGAGAGTCAACTTTCTCCTTAGCGAAGGGACTTGAGCCTGTGAATGGCTCTCACCCTTATCTGACCAGTCAGTTCAAGTTATTTTCGGTTTCCCTATCGTTGCTTGGATAGTCATACCCTTCGAGTTTCTAGAAGCTCCGTGCTATCAACGAATCGCACCTCTGTCCGCTTTCAGTCCCGCATATTACCTCTGGGTAGTCATCCCAGAGATAAGGGAAACTTCTCTCCTCCGTCGCCAGAGGGGACGCTCTGTGCTTTTCGCCCCGCACAAGGGCGCAAAGACTTGGTTTTCTATGCTACTCACCTCACTTTGATGGAACACAAGTTATCATTTCAGTTAAGGATTAAAGTGCGAACTCAACCTGATTGGTTACTTAACTGAGAAGCCCTACATCCCTCCTCGTTAGAGGATTTCGTAGGAACGAATCGCACCTTC
>JBFRWE010000075.1:0-6505 GCA_051439345.1 Xenococcaceae cyanobacterium | reverse complement strand
TACCCTGGAAAAACTACCATTATTTTCTTTTTTTGTCGATTTAGGAGTTTCTGCTTTGAGCATATCTGGATTGAGGCGATAACCTACATTCCTCACTGTTTGAATTACATGAGGTTGACGAGGATTAATTTCAATCTTTTTACGTAGAGAAAGAACGTGAGTATCTATAGTACGAGGATTATCAATAGCATCAGGCCAAGCACGACGCAACAATTCTGAACGGGTTATGGCATTTCCTTCGGCTTGTGCAAGAACGTAAAGGAGACTAAACTCTTGCGGTGTTAGCTCGATAAAATTGCCTTTTACTTGAACACGACGTTGCACTAAATCAATTTTTAAGTCACTGTAGTCTAGATAGAGAGGAACGGAATTAGTTCGCATTCTTCTAAGCAACACTTCCACTCTGGCCAGGAACTCTTGCATACCAAAAGGCTTGGTTAAGTAATCATCTGCACCAGATTTTAAAGCATTTACTATATCTTTCTCAGTATTGCGGGCGGATAGCATTAAAATTAATGGTTGTTGCTGTTGCTGCAACCAAGAACACAATTCTAATCCATCCCCATCTGGTAGATCGGAATCTAAGACTACTAGAGTAGGTTGATAATGAGCAAAAATATTTCTTCCTTGTTGTAAGTTAGCAGATTGCTTAACAAGATACCCTGCTTGCTGTAGATGCCAGCCTAAAAGCGAGCGTAGATGAGGGTTTCCCTCCACTATTAATATATATATCGAACTCACTTTCGTTTCATTTTCTCACTAAATCTATGGGCAGCTATTAGGTATACAGGCTATCAAAGCTATTGTAGATGTTTTGTAATTTTCGTTACGAAGATCGGTTTAAACTAATTAGATTTTAATTAGTTTGAGTGCAAATCACCCTTGAAATAGTTAAATTAAAAGGAAATTAATCGAAATTCGAGGTTGTCGAAACGTTAAAATGATAAATAATAAGAAAAATTAATATATCTCAGTGGTTACTTACATTCGCTCTAAGTTTTATACTCTAAGCATATCGAGGCAATTCTATTTACTGCACGTCAACTACTGTCACCGCTAAGATCGTTTTGGTCGATCATCCTATCCCCAATTGTATCAACAAAGAAGAAGAATAATGCTCCAGGACAGACAATCTATTCGTTATTATCAAAAACTCACTGACTCGATGGTCGATTTATGGCGTAGAGGCTATCGCTTTGAAGAAATTAGAATGTACATGGAGGGATATATCTCTTGTCTCCATCAGACTAAGACTCTGGAAATTTATCTAGTCCATCGTTTGGAAGAAGAAGCAACGCGCTTTCTGAGAGATTCCTCTAATTTTGAGATGTCAATTCCCTAAATCTATTGAATGCCAGAAATTTTGGTGTGTTTAAGTTGTAATTATTAACTTTCTTAAGAGAGAGGTTTGGCAAGACCAAACCTCAGCTAGATAATCAAATTCTAGGAAGCTAAAGCTACTTCGACCATTTGTTGGAGTTCACCACTTTGATAAAGCTCGATCGCTATATCGGAACCGCCAACAAATTCCCCATTAATATATATTTGGGGAATAGTAGGCCAATTAGAATACTCTTTGATTCCCTGACGAATTTCATAATCTTCCAACACATCAACTGTTTCATAAGGAACACCTAAAGTATTGAGAATCTGCACGACGTTATTAGAAAAACCGCACTGGGGCATTAATTTTGACCCCTTCATGAAGACTAAAACTTTGTTTTCGCTCAGTAAATTGTCAATTTTTGCTTTTAATTCAGGTGTCATAGTTAGTACCTATTTTCTGTATTTACAAAAAAAAAATTGATGCTCTTTTTTTAGTAGATATATTATTTTATTGATTCTTGAATAGCTGAGCAAACCAGTTTAACCAGTTACTACTTCGAGGATTCATACTATTTTTCCCAATGAGGTAACTCGTTGACCATATGCTTTGAGAAGAAACCATCAAGAATATACGCAATTACGTCCCCTTAACATCCTACAGAGCAAGGGAACGTGCCTAATTAGCGGCTTGCCAATCTTGAGGAGTGTAGGTTTTTAACGCGATCGCATGAATAGTATCTGATGCCATTGCTTCAGTTAAAGCACTGTAAACAATCTGATGCTGCTTAACTCGACTTTTTCCTTCAAATTGAGCAGAAACTATCACCGCCTCAAAATGCTGCCCATCTCCAGCTACTTGAACTTTAGCCTCAGGCAATTTTGATTGGATCATTGTCTCTACTTCCTGCGGACTAATCATATAGACTCCCTAATAAAAATAATTACTAACTTTTTTGCTGACCCTCTTAACTTAATTTAGCTTAGATCGACCAGCTAAAACAAAATTTATTGACTAGAGTTGGAAGTAGAGAAAGGAGTATCAACAAAACCAATTTCAAACAACTGTTGATAGGATTTTTTCCCTAACTCACTGGTAGGATTTTGGGAGCGAATTACTTGAATGAGTAAGGGGACAGATAATTCTGGTTGATCTTGCGCCCGATGCACTAAAGCTAGTTGATAAGTAGCTTCATCTCTCATTTGTCCAGTTTCTAGAGCTTTTTTTCTTTGAGCATCGGCAATACGATTTTCTATACCCGAAAAACTGCTTGACAGCTGAAGATAGAAGTTAGATAGTTGGTTAAAGATTTGACGAGCATTTTGTAGCTTCTCTGCTGCCACATCATACTCTTCCTGATTAATTGCTTCTTGGGCTTCTTCCATTAACTTTTGACCACCCTGCAAACTCAAAATGCTATCTGCTTGAGTTAAAGGACGTAAATTGCTAGGATCGCTCAAGTCCTCTGTTGGTAGTTCAGCTGGATTTCCGGCTGGTACTTCCTGGGATGTTTGAGAATTTGCTGGTAGGGCATTTATTCCTAAGATTATAGATAATAAACTTAAATAAATAATAGGTGATCGTAACATAGTCTATCTCTACTGTAAATAAGTGTAAGAGCCTCAAGTATCTTATCATTTGTTTTCTGTTCTTGGTTATCTTTAAGCTGTCAGCTTTTAATTAATTAGCTAATTAAATAAACAAACAGCTTATGGGTTTTCTATCTTTAAGTATTATTTTTGTCCTATTATCTGGGTGGTTATGTGCGTGCGATAACACTAAATCAGAATTAACTAATTTAAAACAAGATCCTTTTATTCAAGTCTATTTCAATCATAACCAAACAAAAACAAATAAATATACAGACCCCTACCGTAAAATCAATCGGTTTGGAGACAATTTAGAAGCATTAGTGGTCAAAGAAATCAACTCTGCCCAAGACAGTATTGATGTTGCAGTCCAAGAATTAAGACTACCCAATATTGCTCAATCTTTAGCCAAAAAACATCGGCAAGGAGTTAAGATTAGAGTAATTATTGATAATAACTATAGTCGTTCTCTGGGTGAATTAGATAGCTCAACAATAAATAAACTAAGCGAGCAAGAACGCCTCCGCTATCAGGAACTATTTACTTTAGTAGACACAAATAAAGATGGCAGCTTAAGTGCAGCAGAAATAGCCCTTAAAGATGCTTTAATAATTTTACGCAATGCAGATATATCCGTAATCGATGATACTGCTGATGGTTCTAAAGGTAGTGGTTTAATGCACCATAAATTTCTGATTATAGACCAGCAAAAAGTCATTACTGGTTCTGCCAACTTTACCTTAAGTGGTATGCATGGTGATTTTAGTAACTTAGAAACCAGAGGTAATGTTAATCATTTATTACTAATTAACAATCAGGAATTAGCCAACATTTTTACAGAAGAGTTTAATTTCCTGTGGGGCGATGGTTTAGATGGTAATAAAGATAGTAAATTTGGTTTGGATAAACCAGTAAGAGTGCCTCGGCTGATTGCTTTTGGTGATAACTTAGTTACAGTTCAATTTTCCCCTACTTCCTCCACGCAAAATTGGCAGAATACTACTAATGGATTAATTGGGAAAACTCTTCAAAATGCGCATAGATCCATCGATCTTGCTTTATTTGTATTTAGTGAACAAAAACTAGCAGATATTTTGCAAAATACTCAACAAAAAAACGTAAAAATTAGAGGTTTATTTGATGCTGGATTTGCTTTTCGTTACTATAGTGAAACTCTAGATTTATTAGGGTTATCTCGCTCTTATCGGTGTAAATACGAAGAGGGTAATAATCCTTGGCAAACTCCACTCCAGACTGTTGGTATTCCTTCGCTCCCCAGAGGGGATAAACTCCACCACAAATTTGCCATTGTAGATGATAATACTGTCATAACTGGTTCTCAGAACTGGTCACCAACCGCCAATCATAATAATGATGAAACTGTTTTAATTATTCAAAATCCGCTCGTTGCTGCTCATTTTCAGCAAGAATTCGAGCGACTCTATACCAAAGCTAACTTAGGGATACCGCAAAATTTATCAGCTAAGTTAAAGTCAGAACAAACTAAGTGTCAATAAGTGGATAGACAAAGAAATTTTTTCTACTAAAATTAAAGCAAATGGAAAATCTATCCTCTGTACGCAAAAAAAACCCCTATAAAGTGAATCGTTGGTTTAAATGGTTATCTCCTGGACTATTTGTTAAGCGTTGGCTATTTATTAGCGTTACTGGCTTATTTTTAGCTACTTTGGGAGGAGCGATTTGGTTTAAGTTAACTCCTATATATCGTTTACTAGAGTTAATTTCCCAAATTCTAGAAACGATTACAAAAATTGTCCCCAATTATATTTCTGGTCCTTTAGTCATATTAGTAGGGCTATTTTTAGTTTTGTGGGGGCAATCTCGCACCGTCGATTCTATTACCTCAGTATTAAAGCCCGATCGAGATGGTGAACTCGTAGATATGCTCCTTGCCCATCGCCGTCTTAATAGAGGGCCTAAAATAGTTGTTGTAGGAGGAGGGACTGGGCTTTCTACTCTTTTGAGGGGTTTAAAAAAATATAGTAATAATATTACTGCCATTGTTACTGTTGCTGATGATGGAGGTTCTTCTGGAAGATTAAGAAGAGAAATTGGAGTGTTACCGCCAGGAGATATCCGTAACTGCCTAGCTGCTTTAGCTGATGAAGAAAGATTATTAACCGAGTTGTTTCAGTATCGATTTGAAGCTGGAGATGGTTTAGTGGGACACAGTTTCGGGAATTTATTTCTCACAGCTATGAGTGAAATTACTGGAGATTTAGAACAAGCCGTTAATGCTAGTTCCCACGTTTTAGCTATTAGAGGGAAGGTTTTACCCGCAACTCTTACTGATGTTAGTTTGTGGGCTGAGTTGGAAGATGGAAGAATAATTCAAGGAGAATCTAACATTCCAGAAGCTAGAGGTAGAATTCGTAATTTTGGCTGTATTCCTGCCGATCCTCCTGCTTTACCTAGTGCTATTAAGGCGATTAAGGAGTCTGACTACATTATTATTGGTCCTGGTAGTCTCTACACTAGTATTATTCCTAATTTTTTAGTCCCAGAAATTCGGGATGCGATCGCTGTAGTTACAGTTCCTCGTATCTATGTTTGTAACATTATGACTGAACTTGGAGAAACAGAAGGTTATACTGTTGCCGATCATATTCGGGCGATCGATAATATTTGTGGTCAAAAAATGTTTGATGCTGTCTTAGCTCATCGAAAATCCCCTTCTCCTAAGTCTTTACAAAGATATGCTCAGGAAAATTCTCATCCAGTATTCTTAGACCGTGAAGATGTGGCAAAATTAGGTCGTCGTATTGTTTTAGCTAATGTTATGGATGAAGATATACAAACAGGTCACATTCGCCATAATCCTTATCAGTTAGCTAGAGTGTTGTTACGGTGGTACAGTGGAAAATGGCAACCTTAATTATGTAAGCGTAATTAATTATAAAATTAGGGAATAGACAGAGAGTAAGGGAAAAATAAAACTTTTCTAGCTTATATTTAATTTTATCTACCTATTTTAAACCAATTAGCAATTATTTATTTGATGAGATTTATTAATAAAAAAAATTGGAAACAGCAAACTAAAAAAAATATAACTGCTAATCCTAGCTTTAAAAGTCAATAAATTTATTGACTTTAAGTAGGTTTTAAAAAAGCTAAAAATATCTCTAGTTTGCTATCCCAACTACAAATTACTTGGCTACTTTTAATAATATCAATCTATTATTAAGTTAGTGTAATTTACAATAGTTAGAATATGAATTTTGAATTAAAATTACAACATTACCGTGTCTTCCCATCCTCCCATAATCTTTTTAGCCAATAGCCAAGCAACTTACCAATTAGGCCAGGTTTTAGGTCAAATATTGCCAGCAAATAGCACTATTTTACTAGAAGGAGATTTAGGCTCTGGTAAAACTACTCTAATTCAGGGGATCGGGCAAGGATTAGGAATTACCGAAGGGATTATCAGCCCTACTTTTACCCTCATTAACGAATACAAAGAAGGACGCTTACCTTTATACCATCTCGATCTATATCGTCTCCAGAATGAAGAAGTGGCCATGATTTATCCAGAAATATACTGGGAAGGAATAGAAGTAACTCCTGGTATTAC
>JBFRWE010000074.1:0-5461 GCA_051439345.1 Xenococcaceae cyanobacterium | reverse complement strand
CAATGGAAAGACGGGGTAAAGATAAGTTTCTCCTCAGAGCAAAAACTACTCCAGAGGCAGATAAATCTGAATTGAGTGCGGAATATTTTGAAACTTACAATCAACTCAAGGCTTTAGCAGAGGCAGAAGTTAAAAAACTCATAGGAGAGAAGGATAATCGGATTGCTAGTCTAGAAACTATGGTGAATACAGCACTAAAACGTCCTAGCTTCTACGCCGAGAACTATCAAGGAGAGACAAACATGGCAGGTGAACGCACTACCAATCAAAGCCGAAATTTAAACATATCAGGTAATGCCCAGGTTAATGCTAGTGGTGCAGGTGCATTTAGCCTCGGAGATATTTATGGAAAAGTAGCCAACACTATCAATGAGCTACCATCTTCATCTAATCCCAACGAACCAGGAATCAAAGAGCTACTAAATCAACTTTATCAAGCAATTAATGCTCCTGATCTATCCGAAGATGATAAAGAGCAAACATTAGTACAGCTAAAAGTCCTAGCAGAAGCAGGGAAAAACCCTCAAGACACAAGTATGCAGAAGAAAGCAGAAAGGGCAGTAAGCATCTTGGAATTAATAGCTAAAGGAGTAGAACCAGCCACTAAATTAGCTCAAACCTGTTCCAAAGTCTTACCGAAAATCCTCTTGTTCTTTGGGCTGTAAGATAATTGTTGAATTAACTGATACTATCGGATAATAGCGGATAGATAGAATTATGGGTTAAAATCAATCTAGATAGAGATAAGTTGTATATAAACCTTAATTAAGCCTCATAGTGGTATTTTCTACCTGAAAAAGAAGCTTTTAACTTACAACTTAAAGACAAAGGATAAGCAGTAATAAGATACTGGAACTAGTATTATATAGTACAATTATTGTAAGTCATGCTACTAATGAGGAGATTTAGCTATCGCGCTCGAACTTCCTCATCAACAGAACAAGCCCGATCTATCTTTCCAAGAAGCAAAAGATATAGAAGGCAAAGGGATTAATTTAGTAAATGGATTCTTCTAATGGTTTAAACAAGATATCTGGGTATCGAGATATCTTTACTTGCTAGTCTAACTGTTAATCAAGTTAACCATGGTTCACAAATGGTTCACAAACCTATGTACTAATTAAGAAAAGAAGGATTAGGTAAGCTAAAAGAGTTAGCGAGCGCAGAAAAGCATAAGGATAGTTCAGTGAGCGAGTGAGAAACCGAAACAGGCTAAGGAAAGACCTTTAAATATATAAATATAGTTGAGAATTTCTAAGGAGAGATTGATGGGAGAAGCTAAACGGAGAAAGAAGTTAGACCCAAATTTTGGTAAGGGATTTGGTCGCAACCAAAAGCGGAGCAAGCAAAAACAACGCCTGATGGATAGTCGCAACCAGTTTCAATCCTTCAAGGTCAAAGAGGGAAGGCTACCTCAGAAATATATTGATCTCATTGCTAACCCCGAATGGCATGATTGGTCAATTCCTCCAGAAGAAAAAGCCAGAATGGAAGCTCAATGTAAAGCTACAGGATTTCCTTTAGCTATAATCGATTCGATGAAAGAAGATCAGCAAAAAAATGTTGAAGTTGTTCGAGTCCTAGCACGCCTTTTACTGGGCGAACAAACGATATCCAGGGACAACCAAACTCCATCTACTGAACTCACAGAAATCGTCAAGGAATTGGCAGAAATGATTTTGGCTGATGCTGAACACTCATTAAGTAGAAAGAGGTCGCCTTTTAGTGTCAATCAAGAGACAAGCGATAAAACCAAAGCATTAGGTTCAAGATTAAATGAGCTAGGAGGAGTTGACTTGATGCGGGGGATTGCCATGGATTATGTTCCGCGCTGCGACCAAAAAGAACTGGAGTTGATTTGGCATGGGATTGGAGACTGGAAGGCTTGAAGGTTAACCACAGGTAAGCCGATACTATCCGATACTGTCCGATAGCTAAAATTAGATGAGGAAATGCTAGAGGTTAGGAATAGCGTCACCTAAATCTCGTTTGAGTTGATAGATGGTCATAGCTATTGGAAACAAAAAATCATGGCAGTCAAAAAGAAACGGATACAAGTACCTGAATCGATCGCCTCTGAGGTCAAATTATTTGCCAAGCTACTAGAATTAGGTGAAATTACTTCGGTTTATGACTTGTTACAGGAACTAGAAAGTAGAGCAGAAGAAGAGGGTAAGGAGAACTGCTTTAATCTGTCTGATGTACGCACTCTAGAAATCTTGTGGAAGCAAGTAGTTTCAGAAATTTACCCACCTACAACCCAAGCTATATTTGCCCAAAAGGGAAAATTAGTCAGTTTCAGCCATAATTCGGCATTAATCGAAATTAATTCACCACAGTTGGTAAGGTTAACATACAGTAGGAATCCTCACCTAGAGTCGGCATTTAAATCTGTATTTGGTCATCAAGTCAAGGTTCAAATAGTGTCGAGAGCGAAACAGTAGACTTGTATTATGAAGTTAAACTATTGTGCAGCGTACTACTAGGGTGAGGGTTTTAGCTATCTGAAGCAAACTACAATAGGAATCGAAAGTTATCCGATGATGTAAACTTAAAACTCTAGTCAGACAAGATAGAGAACGCTTAACTTAGTTTATTAATTCCAAATTTAGTCAATTTTATCCAGGGTTTATCATTATGACTGAATTGAACAACGAAAATATTAGTCAAATTTTGTCATTCCCAGAACTAACAGGTAATTATGGGGTAGGAACAACCTCTTACCATTTTGTCGATCTAGAGCGAGAAGAAACCTATACAGAAAATCCCAACGATAATCGAGAAGTTACAGCTAAAGTTTGGTATCCTAGCGTTAAATTACCATCTTCAGAGACTACACCTTATTTGACTAAAGAATTAGGTAATGCGATCGCCTCTAGTTTAGGAATACCTCCCCAAGATTTTATCAATGTTATCCAATCTATCTCAACTAACAGTGTTGCTGATGCTGGTGTTGCTGAAGCAGAATCGGAATATCCAGTATTAATTTTTTCTCATGGTTTTGGAGGTTTACCTGAACTTAACACCATTAAGGCAGAAGAATTAGCTAGTCAGGGTTATGTCGTGGTTGCTATTAATCATACCTACGATTCCCTAATCAATACATTTCCTGACGGGAGAATTATTACCCAGTCTTCCCTATTTACAGAAGCTGAAAATCAATCTGAATTGATTGAGCTTTTAGCTGAAAGTATCAACATTAGAAGTCAAGATGCTCAATTTGTTTTAGATCAACTGGCAGAAATTGATGCAGGAGAAAATCCAAACGGATTATTTGCGGGAAAATTAGATTTAGAGCAAGTGGGTATGTATGGATATTCTTTAGGTGGTGCAACTACTGCCAAGGTTTTATCTCTAGACTCCCGTTTCCAAGCAGGCATTAATTTAGATGGGGGTTTATATGGTGATGTAGCTAATGTTAGCCTTGCTCAACCCTTTATGTTCTTGACTACGGAGGCTTTAGGTTTAGGTAATAATTATGAACCAATAGATCAAGAGTTGAGTCAATTACAACAATTTTTTATCAATAACTTAGAAAATGAAGCTTATGAAGTAACAATTTCTGGCACAAAACACTTTGATTTTAATGATTTACCCTATCTAGTTCCTCTTTTAGTATCTTCTGGCATTGAATTAGGAGGGCTAGAAGAAAGTTTAAATTTGGATAATAGTGCAGAAAATTTTGGTTCTATCGATCCTCAACTAGCAGGAGAAATTATTAATGATTATACCGTGGCTTTCTTTGACCAATATCTTAACAATCAAGAAAGTTCTTTACTGAGAGATAATTCATCTTCCTACTCAGAAGTTACGGTTCAGTCTTACAATTTAAACCCTCCTGAGGCTCTATTTGGCACTGTAGAAGAAGATATTTTAGAAATAGATTCTGGTAATCAATTAATTTTTACAGGTAGTGAAAATGATTTAATTGATGCTACTCAAAGTCTTGGTAATAATCGTATCTATGCTGGTGATGGGGATGATACTATAATCTTAGGTACAGGCGATCGCGTCCTTGCTGGAGTCGGTACAGATCGATTTTTCTCAGGAGAAGCAGGGGACAATATCCTTACTGGTGGAGAAGGAGCAGATCAATTTTGGATTGCAGTTGCCCAAATTCCTAATTCAGCTAATGTCATTACTGACTTCGATCTTCAAGAAGATATCATAGGTATTGCTGGAGTAGGTATAGGATTTGATGAACTCAATATTAGCCAACAAGAAGATAATGTATTAATTAAGGCTAATGGCAGTGATTTAGCTATCTTAGAGGGAATCACTGTTGATAGTTTGAGTATAGACAATTTTATTTTTGCCTGATCTTTACCCAACGCTTAGATAAGGAATGAGGATTTAATTATCTACCAAAGTTAGACGGATTGTGGCTGAACTCTATAGTACCCGTTATTATCGGATAATAAGCTTAGATAGCTAAAGGACAAACCTTTTGAGCGGTTTTACTCTTTGGGAAATGCTCTCTGAGTTGGTGAGGAGAAATCCCTTCGAGGATAGCAATCTGGCGATAGGTTAGATTTTGCTGAGATAAGCAAAGATACCAATCTTGTTTGTCCTGGCAATCCTGACATTGTTGAACCGCCGAGGTAATCTGTTGTAATTCTTGATGTTGTTTAGCGACTAAATGTTGTTCAAACCGATTTTCTCGTTCAGTTGGATAGTCGAATTGTCAAGCATAACTTCCCTCACACCTAAAAATTTGGTCAAACAGCTTTACAGATGCAGTCAGGGTGAAATAAATTCCCTCTCTGGGGAGAAGCAGTTTAGTCAAGTCGTTCAACAAAGTAGCCAGGAAGGATAGAAATAGATTGTTGAGGCTTAAGACGAGAAGCTCGAACAGGAGAACCATCTTCTTTATAGAGAATAACAACAATATTTTCCTCAGAGGAATTAACCCAATTTACTATTTGGTCAGTGGAGTTGCGAGCGAGTATTTTGTCATCTTCGGGCATAGATAAAATCAAAATATACAGGTCATCTCAGTTATGGCATTGATGATTTTATCTGAAGTAAAATCGAGATGAAGATGAGGAAAATTACGGTAAAGATACAAAGAAAAATTCTTAGCAATAGCCAAGAATAAAGAGAATTTAGTTCGACGTAAACCTATCTGACACTGTAATTTGGCTGTAATTCTTGAAAACCTATTTGTTTAGTTGTGCGATCACTTCGGCTAAAATTCTCTGAATTAATCCATCTGGGGTGGCTGCACCAGTTAACTCAAAATATTCAACTAGTAGCTCGTAGGATTTTGGGTCTTTGAACTTGAGGGAGTATTCTATCGGTTGACCAGCTTTATACTTGATTTCTATGGGATGTTTCGGTACTTCTTGGTTGGCGACTTGGTATTTAACAGGAGTTTCCATTGGTTTTTTTCTTTGTTTAATGATTTTGGCTAAAGTAGGTGCTGAAGGAATTTTCCCGTTATTATCTTCGCTGACTTCGA
>JBFRWE010000073.1:0-13492 GCA_051439345.1 Xenococcaceae cyanobacterium | reverse complement strand
TATATTACAGGAATTATGGGCTTACTGTTGATTAATAATGCAGTATTGACGATGCTGATCTATCGTTACGATCCTGGAATTCCCAATCCCAATAATTTGCCTTTTTTAGTTCCATCAGCCCTGGTTGGTATAGCAATGCTGGTTAGTAGACTTGGTGGGGCAATGACTCAGCCAATTATCGGTCATCTGAGCGATCGCTATTGGAGTCGCTGGGGAAGACGCAGACCTTTTTTGGCCATGGCTATATTGCCATTGGTAGTTAGCTTTTTCTTCTTGCTTACTCCTTCTGTAAACTATAGCAGAATCGAAAATATAGTTTATTTAATTGTCTTACTGTGCCTGTTAAATCTGGCGATCGCTATATATCAAGTCTCTTATCTGGCTTGGCTGCCTTCTCTGACTCAGACATTAGAACAAAGAGTTACTCTCTCTAGTTTAATGGCAATTTTTGGTATGTTAGGGGCATCAATTGGCGGTATTGGTTCTCCCTTACTGGTTGACAAATATGGCTTTCAAGGTATGGCTACTACCCTTGGATTCATTAGTTTTATTGCTTTGTCCATGCCTTTGATTATCAAAGAAGAGATTGTTCCTTCTCAGATTGAGTCTCCAACTTTTTGGAAATCTCTGCGCTCGACATTACAAAATCAATCTTTTAGAAGCTACGTAGCAGGTTTTAGCTCGGCAGGAATTGCCATGAGCATTGTTGCAGCTTGTCCTGCATTTTTGGCGGTAGCTCTGTTGGGCAAAGATGTTAGTTTTGGCACGGTAGTCAACGGTATCATCTTAGGAAGCGGGATTATGGGTTTTGCGATCGTGATTCCTCTAGCCAAACGCTGGGGAAAAAGGCGGGCTTTCCAATGGGCGATGTTATGGTTAGGCTGTGGAATGCTAATCTTAGGGATTTTACCTCTTTTGGTGGGAAAAGCTTTAGCACCTTGGTTGTTGTTTCTACTATTTAGCAATTTAGGCTCATCGAGTTTTTTTATTTTGCCTAATGCCATGTTACCTGACGTGATCGATCGCGATGAACGCAATTTTGGAGTCAGACGAGAAGCCATATTTTTTGGCACTAGAGGGTTGTTACAAAACATGAGTCAAGGAATGGGAGTTTTCTTGGCAGGAATCTTGTTGATGTTAGGGAAAACCCCAGCACAGCCTTGGGGAGTACAAATAGCATTTCCCGTAGCGGGACTTTTTGCCCTAGCTGCTGCCTGGGCATTTGTATTTTATCCCATTGAAGAATAGGAAAACTAGACAAATACTAAGCTTTTGTTATTTACCGAGAAAATTAAGATGGCTAATACTTTAGTATCTCAAATATGGACCCCTGGCAGCGACTACACTTTAGGAGTTTCCGATAGTCAAATAGTATATACTCGCGACGGAAACGACAGCATCATAACTTATAATCCTGGAGTTGTTAACGACGGTCAACAGAAACTTGACATTTGGATTAGCGATCAAGAAGTTCCTCTCTTAGAGCAACAACAACTCAGACCCCGTCGTGATTGGCAAAATAGATTTATTCTCGGCGATTGGCAACAACCCTACTATGTGGACAGCTCGGCATCCAATTTGGGTTTAAATGAATTTGCGACAATTATTGACTTAGATCCTAACCGAGACATTATTCAGCTACATGGTAGTCCCGAAAATTATTCGATAGAAGAAATGAGCATCGGGACAAATGAACTAGGGACGGCAATCTTTTGGCAGGAGGGAACTAGATCGGATCTCGTTACTTTTTTACCTAGAATTTTTGACATAAGTCTAGAAGATGACTTGTTTCAGTTTGAAGGTACGACTCCACCACCAGTATCCTTCTCAGAAGAAGCTCGACAATTAGGTACTACTGGAATAGACTTGTCCACGAGTTCCGCCACAGATATTGCCGGTAATATTTATATAGCTGGAGCAACCACTGGCTCGATAGAAGGAAATAATGCCGGTGCTTACGATCCCATAGTTACTAAATACGACAGTGACGGCAACCAAATTTGGAATATACAGTTTGGTAGTGCCAATTTTGATTGGATTACCGATATTGTCACCGATAATCAAGGTAATTTGTATGTAGCGGGATATACCGAAGGCAATTTAGGAGCAACTAAAAACGCTGAAGTTGCTGATGTTTGGGTAGCTAAATATGACAGCAATGGTAATCAGATCTGGATTCAACAGTTTGGCACAGAAATAATTAATCGGACTTTTGGCATAGATGTTGACGATGATGGTAATGTTTATCTCTCAGGATATACGATCGAAGAACAAAGAAACTCCCAAACCGATGATTCTTGGGTAACTAAATACGACAGTAATGGCAACCGACAGTGGTTTAGAGAGTTTGGAACTAGGCAATATGATGAAGCTTATGACATAGCTGTTGATAATGAGGGGAATGTTTATTCTACAGGATGGACTCTGGGAGATTTAGGAGGAGACAATTCTGGGATTTATGACGTTTGGATAGCCAAGCACGATAATGATGGAAAACTACAATTTATCCAACAGTTTGGCTCAGAAGATTATGAGTTCCCCTGGGGCATTGATACAGACAGTGAAGGGAATGTCTATGTTACAGGATGGACTTTGGGAGATTTAGCAGGAGATAATGCAGGTTCTTATGACACCTGGCTAGCTAAATACAATAGTAATGGCGATCGCCAGTGGCTTCAACAGTTTGGTACGGAGGGGGATGATAGTCTTTTATATGGAGACATCGAGGTTGATGCCAATGGGGATATTTTTTTAACTGGGCACACCGACGGTGACTTAGGTGGCAATAATGTAGGTTCTTATGACACCTGGGTAGCTAAATACGATAGTAATGGCGATCGCCAGTGGCTTCAACAGTTTGGCACTCCCGATTTTGATTATGCTCATGATATCAGCAGTGACGACGCAGGTCATCTCTATGTTACAGGAATCACTGAAGGCTCTTTGGGGGGAACTAATACTGGGGCTGCGGATAGCTGGGTAGCTAAACTTGACGCTGATTCGGGAAGCCTACAAAATTTTTCAGGCAATTCCAACCCTGCTACTATCCCCCCAGAATTAAATAGGACGCGCGACTTCTCAACCAGAATACTGGAGGAAGATTCTCTTGTGAACTACCCTAAACTAGAGGAAAAGATTTCACAGGATTTTAATCTTCTTTCACCATTGGGGAATGGTCTTACCAACGTAGCAAAGTTTAATACTAATCTCATTGATGATCTCGATCTTATTGGACTAGAAGAAATTGTTGACAGTACCATTCAAGCCAGTACAGTAGGAACACCAGGAAGTGATATATTTCCTTTTCTGTCGGCAGAACCATCTGAATATATTTGGGGGCGTAATGGTAACGATGTCCTGATTGGTTTTGACCCTGGTGCTGCTCCTTCAGATCTATTTTTAGTGGACGAAATGGCGGGCGATCTACAGGAGGGATCTTCGGCTACAGAAGGAGAAGATATTTTCATTCTTGGAGATTGGCGCAAGCCTTACTATGACGATCTCTCAACACAAGATTTTGGTCTGTCGCAATATGCAGTAATCTCCGACTTCCAGCCTGAATTAGATACTATTAAACTCCACGGTACTGAAGAAAATTATTTTCTCGATGAATTTGAAGACACGACATCGCTCTTTTTGCACCAACCAGGAAATAACCCCGATCTAATTGCTATTTTATCAAATGTTTCAGGTTTGACTTTAGATGGTAACTACTTCCAATTTGAAGGAAACACTCCACCACCAATTGCTATTGAGGGAATTGAGCAATTAGGCACTTCTGGTGTTGACGAGATTACCAGTGTAGCTATTGCTCCCAATGGTGGTACTTATCTCGCTGGCTATAGTAGTGGTTCTTTAGGAGGAACAAATCAAGGTTCTAATGATGCTTGGTTTGCTAGTTATGATAATCAAGGCAACCAAATGTGGAGTCGGCAAATCGGAACTGAAGACTGGGATGGGGTTTGGGATATAGATACTGACAGTGAAGGTAATCTTTACCTGGTAGGAACAACCAGAGGCGATTTAACAGCAACTAATCCAGGAATTAGATTTGATGTTTGGGTAAGCAAGTATGACAGCGATGGTAATCAATTATGGATTCAACAGTTTGAAGAAACTGAAGCTTCTCTGAGAATTGATGTAGCTCCTGATGGCGATTCTTTTTCCCTGTCAGGAGTCAATCTAGGCGAACCCAGTGGTTGGAGTGCTTTTGTTGGAAAGTACGATAGCTCTGATGGTGCTGAAGTCTGGTTTAACGAGTTCGGAACAGCCAGAAGCCCTGACGAATCTTATGCTGTTGCTTTGGACAACGAAGGTAATGTTTTTGCTTCGGGATGGACTTCAGGTGATTTAGGAGGCGAAAATGCAGGAGAGTATGATATTTGGCTAGCTAAGTTTGATGATTCTGGCCCTCGGCAATGGATTCGACAGTTGGGGACTGAGAGTTTTGAATTTTCCTGGGGCATAGATACTGATAGTCAAGGTAATGCCTATGTAGGGGGATGGACATCTGGTAGTTTAGGAGCAGAGCTAAATGGTTCTTATGACGGCCTCCTTGCCAAGTATGACAGTCAAGGTAATCAGATCTGGATCGAACAATTTGGCAGTAGTGGGGACGATGAGGTCACTAATATTTTTGTCAGTGAGGATGATTATCTCTATGTGACAGGATTTACTAACGGCAACTTAGGGGGAGAGAGTGACGGCTCTTATGATGTCTTTGCTGCTAAATACGATAGCGACGGCAACCAGCTCTGGATCGAACAGTTTGGTAGTAGCGGGACAGAACAAGCTAAAAGTATTGCTGTCGATTCAGAGTTGGGCATTGTATACATTACTGGCGTTACTGATAGTTCTTTGGGGGCTTTGAACCAAGGAGCTTTTGATGGCTGGGTGGCAAAACTAAACTCAGATTCGGGAACTCTCGAAGTTATCCTTTAGCCCAGCCCAGTCAAGGGTAAGTTAATAAATGCTGAAAGTCATACAACAGAGGGAGTAAGAAGCCAGAGAAAGCGAAAAGTAGGTAGGAGCGACCCAAAACAGTGAGATCGCTTTAAGGTATTCTGTGCAAGCATTTGAGCCAAATAAGTGGACAGCAGGTGCAAGAGGACGGGACTTAAACAATTATAAAAGTCAAAATAAGATAAAATGCTTATGATAGATAGTTTTTACGTCATTGCTAGAGCGCGTACGCTACTATGAAAGAAACTACTCCCTCCGCCATGCCTCCCTGCTTCAATAGATGGTGTAAAAAGTTTGATGATTTGCTCTTGACTAAAGCTCAAAAAAGGGAGTTCAGACATTATTTAGGAGGATTATTGGGAGAAAGTGAGCGAAAAAACATATATCAAATGGCTTCTGACTCCGTAGGGGTAACTTACCACAAATTATATTGATTCTACGATGTGGAATGCTTGTAAAATATGAGCTTTTTTTTTACACTTACACGAAGTAAGCTTGAATTCAATACATTTTAGATTTTCTTAATAATTAATCCTCTTCCAAGTTAGTGAGCTTTCCGACACTGAGATTGAAAATAACCTTACAAGTACCCGTAGCACTATTGCGATTTTTGCCAACAATAATCTCCATAATGCCTTTATCATTGGTAAGCTTAGACGCATTTACATTACATTATCAGACCGGTAAAAGCCTTGCACAGAGAGATACGGCTAGGAAACTTTAGTGCGTCTAAGCTTATCTGAGTTGTAATATTCATCTCGATAAAGCAGTAAACTTAAATCCATCAGATCATACTCTTTATGGGATATAGCTCACATACTATAAAATAGGACATGATCTAACGGATTAGTAGGTTAATCCCACCAATAAGAAACAACAATTGCATCTCTACGTGAATTTTTTTCTCTATCAAATAAAGCGTTTTTTAAATGACCTTTAATAAATAGACATTCTTGATTGTCACTATCCATAACTTCAACTGAATCCGCTTTCCATGTTTTACCTAAGTCCATAAGTTGAGTAACTATAGTATCTTTGTTTTCTGTTAAAACAAGAATTGTATCAGCAGGATAAGCTGCGTAACTTTTGATAGTTTCTAATGATAAAGGACGGTAATTAGCCATTGATACTAAAATATCAACCATACCCACAAAATTGATTCCATCTTTATCTGAAGTAAAGATAGGTTTAGTAAACAAAAAACTTTCCCATAAAGTTGAATTTTTTGACAAATCGATAATCACTTTTTTACCGTTAAAATCATTAAATTCACGCTGCCAAACTAAAGCAGCAAAAAGCTCTTGAGAAGAATAGGATTCAGCAATTTTTTTGATTTTAGTTAAATTGAGCATAATTATTAATTGAAAAGTTACATAAATATTTTTATTTGTCACCTTTTAATTTCTTTAACTCTATACTTTTTGCTGTGGGAAGCTTGTAATAAAAATGTCCTTGCTCTGTGATTTCAACTTCTCCTTTGATTTCTGTTATAAAATCATCCAAAAACTCTTTACATTCAGTGGGAGATAATTCGGCTTTAAAAGATAAATCTACTACTGTAACAATGCCGTTATTATAATTGGCACAAGATTCAGTGTACCTAATTAGTTTTTCATATTTTTCCTTTTGTTTTAGTTCAAGATTATCAGCAATAGGAAATTTATAGTAAAGCTTTCCTGACTCAGTGTAGTTTATGTCAGCATCTAATTCAACTGCAATTTTATTGAGAAATTTTTGACATTCTCTAGGAGAATATTTGGTTTCAAAAACCAAATCAGCCAAAGTTACAATTGAATTTTTGGATTTAATTAAGTACTTTGTTTCTCTAGTTAATTATTGATATCTTTCTCGACGTTTATCAGCTAAATACCACACTACCATTATAAATACCCAAGCACCTACGCTTCCTATTGCCCATACTATGGTAAAAATATCTTGTCCAGTTAAATCGGAAATTGCCATTTGAATCTCTTTGTTTATTTTTTCTCTACTAGATAGACGTAATTAAAATGTTTTTTATTTAAATTATCAATCATATTACTTATAAAAATTTAGATATAATAATATAAAAACTACTAATTATTGCGGTCAAAATCATTATCTTTCTGTTAATAAGCCCCTGAGTATAAATATATTGTAAAATACGATCTTATTTTTTTTATTAAACTGTTTATTTTTCATGGTTTTTATTTAGTGAAAAACTCTTCTTGTTAATCCTTATTAATTTTATTAGTATCCATATTATTAAGTTTTTTGTTTGTTAAATTACAAAATTTACCAATACAAGGATAGAAAACAACTTTACAAGTACCAGTAGCACCATTGCGATTCTTCCCTACAATAATTTCCATAACTCCTTTATCATTAGTTTCTGAGTTGTAATACTCATCTCGATATAGCAATAATCCTAAATCCATATCTTGCTCAATATCGCCACTGTCTTTAATATCAGCCATTGAAGGGCGTTTATTACTCTGTCCTTCTACACCCCGATTAATCTGAGCCAAGACTACAAAAGGAGTATTGAAGGTTTTAGCTATGTCCTTACAAGCACCTGAATATTTCCCAATTGCTTGTGCGCGATTACCTGCTGCTCTGTCTCCTAGCTTCTGAATGTAATCCAGTACTACTAACCCTAATTCACCTCTTTCAGACTGAATACGACGCAGTACAGACCGTATTCTGGTAGGAGTTAATTCACTAGCTGGAGTATCATCAATAATGATTGGGAATTCTGCTAAATTTCCTAATCCTTCTACTAAAGCATCATATTCATCTTCGTATATCTGATTGTGCATCAATCGCTGTGAATCAATGCCAGTGTGCATCGAGAGGAATCTTTTAGTTAACTGTTCCTCGCTCATTTCAGCAGAAAAGAACACTACAGGTTTGTTTTCATTTTGAGCAATATGATTAGCTAGATAACAGCCTAACCAACTTTTGCCCATACTAGGACGAGCAGCAACTACAATTAAATCTTGTTTGATTAGTCCCCCAATAAGTGAATCTAAATCAGTTAAACCAGTACGATAAGCAGGAGATGAACCTTGTTCTATCTTATTAAAAACATTAGCCAAACATTCATTAATTGGTTTGGGTTGAAACTTATCCTGTTTATTCGTAGTAAGATTAAATATCTTTTCTTCAGAAGTATCAAAAATAGTTTCTAATTCAGTAGTAGTGTCATAACCCAGTTCCACTATTTCATGACCTACTTGGACTAATTGACGACGCTGATATTTATTGAGAACAATTAAAGCATAACGGTCAATGTTTACTGCTGATACAGTACGATTGACTAATTGGGCTAACTTAGCTGTCCCTCCTACTTCATCTAGTAACTTATGGTCAGCAAGCTTCGTTGAAACAGCCATTAAATCAGTAGGGTTATCTTTTTGATAGAGTTCTAATGCCGTTTTATATATTCGCTGATGATTCTGAAGACAAAAAGCGGATACTGGTAGCATATCTGCTACGATGCTGATAGCTTGAGGGTCTAATAGAATTCCACCTAGTATGGCTTCTTCTGCTTCAATATTGCCTAAAAATGTATCGTTATTAATCATTGTTCTTATGAAAAAGATTACTTAATTTCTTGAGTTTGTCGGGGTCAACTAATTTCTTGGAAGACTTATCTTTTGCTGTAACAATTTTCTCGCTTAGTTTAATACTGACTTGGCTTTTACTCTCAGTATTAGGTTCAGCCTCATCACAAATCATTGATAGCAAACAAGCCTCTTGACTTTTAACATCATGATTATCTCGATATTGCTTAAATGCTTCGATAGATAAAATAACTTTTTCTATGTCTCTATTAGCTATTTCTGCTCTTAACTTTTTACTAACTTTGATATCCAGAGCTTTAATAGAATCAATTACTGATTCTTCCGTCTCATTGTTAGTTACTGTAGGAGAAGAAGTAGCTTTTTTTTCTTTAATTGGTGTGGTAATGGAGACTACTTTACTAGAAGGATTGGGATTGGTTAATTCTCTTAATTGAGTTCGCAGTCTTGCATTTTCATCTCTGATTTCATAGATTTCTGCTACATGACCTCTGAGAATTTCATTCTGATGTTTCAGTTCTTTAATTTCTTCTTCTAGTTTGCGAATTTTGTCTTTAGCTACTTGATATAAGGTTTTAAGACTATGAGGTCGATGTTTACTATCGGATTCTAAAGAGTTAAGAGTAGTTTCCTTGTTCTGTTGAAGTTCGTGAATGTAAGCTTTAATCTCATCCCACTTGTAAAGGTAGGAAATAGAACAACCAGCTACAGTAGCTATATTTTTAAAGGTAAGAGGCTTCTTTTGCTTTTGAATTTCAGCAATAGCTTTTAGTACCTGTTCTTTCTTCTGTTCTTTCCTTTTGGCTTGAGTGCGACGGAGAACTTCAGCTTGTTTCTCTCTATCAACCATTAGCTAACCTCCTTAATTCAGGTAGCCATTTATCCATTGCTTCAATGGTTACTTTGGCTTCTTCTTGTGCTAATTCTGCACCTACTTTTTCCGCTTCAGTTAATCTTTGTTGCTCACCCTGATATTGCCGTTCATAAAGGGGTAATTTACCCGTACTGGGACGAAAACTCGAACAGCCATAGCATTTAGGGAAAAGGTTAACAGGACAGGGTATTTTAGGATTTAAAGCACAATGTCCATAGACTACCAAACGAGGAGCTATTTCTAAATCTAGTTCGTGTGCTTTCGGATTTTTCAGTAAGCTTTCTGGTAGAGATTGCCAGGGTAAGAATTTGTTGTCAGGATTTAACAGTAGTTCCTGAAATGGTAAATCAACTTCTGCTATTTGTTCTCTAGTTGGTGGTGCGTAATGTTGGAATGTAGTTCTACTATTTTTATGGTCTGCATAAAGTTGAGCAGCTTCCATTCCATATTTAGTCCGAACCTCTTGTAAGCGACTAGAACGAGTAATTTTGCCTGTAAAATGGGGTTTTTGTCCGTTAGCATCTAAAATATTTTCTTTCTCTATCAGCATCCGAATGATACGAACCATTGGATTATTATCAGCAGCTGAGATAGGAGGCTGAGGTAAAGGTCTAATATTTGGAAAGGTTGGATATGAAGCTTGTCTAATTGTACGAAAATAGCAAAATAGGTAGGAATAGTTGTTATCAAAAACTTCTCTAATCCATTGTTGTTGTTCTTCTATTACTTTTCTTATCTTTCGACTGGCAAGTATCTTATGCCATCGTTTAGGTTTTTGTTGGAAAAATTTGATATACCACTTACCATTCTCTTCTACTAAGCAATCAAAATTTAATTGACAAACATCTCCTGGTCTAGCAGCGATATAAGCTTGAACTAAGTACTGGCGAGCGATAGGCGCAGGTATTTTATCTAAATGTTGCTTAATGCTTTGGCGAGTTACTTCATCTAACCAATCGGCATCATTTTTATTTTCTTTTAAGAAATCACGACTACGAATTAAAGAGAGTGTTTCTAAGTCTAGCCAATCAAAAAAGTTTCTTAAAATATTTAATTTTTCATTAATTGTGGCGTTTTTATTGTTTTTACAACTCTCTAAAAATTGAAATACTATATTTCTATTGATGTCAGATTTATTGTTTAAATTAAACGCAGTAATTGCTTTTCCAAGCTGTCTTAAAGCTATAGTTATCGTTACCAATTGTGAAGTACAGGAAAACACTTTTGACTTTAATAGATAATGTAAATATTTTTTTACTTCTTGTCGATACCAATAAGGATTTACTGCTTGAAAGTTAAGTGTGTCATTCCGAGGATTGTCATAAAAATATTGTAAATACCAAGTATTTTCATCAAAAGAAAATGGTCGTAATTTATCTTCTATTTGATTACTCATCCAGCTTTGAGGTTCTCTTGAATTAGGATTAAACTTGATTTGACAAAAATGACATCTACACCTATTACTACCTACTTTATATATCCATCCTTTTTGCCCATCATTTCCAATCTCATTGCAAAGAGGATTAGGACATTCTATGTTAGGAAGATAATTACATATATAAATCGGAACAGGACAAGTAAGGTTCGTATATTTATTACAATAATTGCACTGTAAGTTTAATTTAATGACTGACCCAGTACAACGATGATATTTCGTCAACTTACCTTTATTGCAGCGAGGACAATTATATTCTTGTTGATATTCACGATTCCAATCTACTTTAAGAATACCGTTTAAAGTTGGATGATTTGAAATTGGCAAATATGTTCTTAGCAACTGTTGGCTCAAACTAATGGTTTTTCTACAAGATTTACAATGAGCCGTCAATTTACAAATAGCACTTTTGTTATTATAAAAAGTTGTAATTTTTCCTGTTTGACAATGTGGACAGTTAAATTCCCCATTGTATTCTTGTTCCCAATCTACTTCTAATTGACCATGTAAGGTAGGATGAATTGAAATAGAGGAGTGTTGTAATTCAAAAACATTTTGTGTCAAACCAGTGATTTTTCCACAAGATTTACAACAAACCCGCAGTTGACAAATAGAACTTTTGTTATAGTAAAAAGTTGTAATTTTTTCTGTTTGACAATGTGGACAGTTAAATTCCCCATTGTATTCTTGTTCCCAATCTACTTCTAATTGACCATGTAAAGTAGGATGAATTGAAATAGATGGGCGTTTCATTGGCAATCCAGAAACGTTTTGTGTCAAGCTAGTGGTTTTTTTACAAGATTTACAACGAATCTGCAATTTACAAATAGCACTTTTTTGATAATAAAAACTTGTGATTTTTTCTGTTTGACAATGTGGGCAGTTAAATTCTCCATTATATTCTTGTTCCCAATCTACTTCTAATTGACCATGTAAAGTAGGATGAATTGAAACTGGTGGATGTTTATGTTTACCCATTATTATTTTCTCCCTTAAAATTTTCTAATTTTTTTAATCCTTGTAATCTGGTTTTTAATAACTCTAATAAGCGATTGATTTCTGTTACTCTTCGCGTAGAAGTTGCGGTTTGTGCTTGTTCTAAATCTTCCTGTAAACGCTGAATATCTGTTTCTAGTTTTGGTTTATCTTCTAATGTCACTCGATGATGGTCACAACTAAGGCAAGCATAGCGATACTGACAATCTCCTAGCATTGTGGGTCGATGGCATTCCCCTAATGGAGTACTAACTTTAAGAAGTTCTGCTAATCTTTCATACCTGCGCTTTCTTGGCTTAAAGCCAGTTACTCGACCGTACATATTGACGTAACCTTTGGTATTGGCTTCTTTTTCTAATCTTTCCAAAGAGCGTTTGCGATAGTGAGGAAGCATATCTAAAGAAGCGTGTCCTAATATCGCAGCAATATACTCGTCTTCTGCATCACAGTAAGCCATAATGCTGGCTTTAGTCCGACGTAATTTATGGCTAGTAAGATGAAATTTATTACCGTGTTTGTCCTTTAAATTGACTGAAAAATCCTTCATATTATTTTCAACTATTGCTTGAGTCATTAATTCAGGTAAATATACTGGCTCTTTTTCTAATCTTTTACCTATTCCCTTTGCACCATCTCGATTAGAAGTAGAAGTTTTACAAAACAACTTATCAAAGTCAGAATTAGAACCCAATTGTTCATCTAAAAACTTTTGCTGTTCTCTGACTAATTCAGCCACAGCAGGATGAATCTGATAAAATTGCCAATGTTTGCGCTTTTGTACCCACCTCAGTAAAAACCATTGACTCCCCTCTTTCTTAAGACATTGACGGGGCATTCTGAGCATTTCTCCTATACGACATCCTAAGACAAGCTGTAGCCTAAATAATCTTTCTAATGGTGGTGGAAATAGGTCAAACTTTTCATAAATTTGATGTAATACCTCCTCTGGAATTACCTCAACTTTAGGAATTGTTTTTTTATATTTAATAGGCGTATAAGACAGCGTGAGCCATTGTTCTTCTTTCCACAATCTAGCAACGTAAGCTATGGTTGATTGTCTATGTTTTATATGACCAGCAGTAATAAATTTTTGTAATACTGAATCAGTTATTAACTCTGGCTGATTGTAGCCTTCTGTTAGTAAAAACTTATCAAACTGTTTTAAGTCATTTACTTTCCTGACAACTAAGGCTAAACTACGCTTTTCTCTGGCACTAGCTAAAGCTGTTAATTTAGCTAGTAACTTGAGCCAAGGCAACGAAAATTTTTCAAAGTAAATATTCCAAGTTGCCCGTATTTTTGATTCTTCTTCTGAATAACCTAATTCTTGAACTGACCAAACATCTTGGTCTAATAAAGGGTTATTAATCCATTCTTGACCTAATTCTGACTGCCCAATTCTTTCCTGTAACGCTTCAATAGGTAACATTTATTCTTCCTCTTCTTTTGCTAAATAAGCATCTAAACTCATTTCATCCAGTACGTGAGAGTAAATATCTTTTGTTGTGGCGATGGATTTATGACCTAGTAACTGCTGTACGTATTCGTCCATATAGCCAGCTTGCAGCATACGAGTGGCAAATGTGTGTCTGAATAAATGAGGATGTGCTTCGATATCTGTCCTGTCTCTTAGTTGATAAAACAGACTATTTAATCTGGCAC
>JBFRWE010000072.1:0-17767 GCA_051439345.1 Xenococcaceae cyanobacterium | reverse complement strand
GCCCTTTATGAATGGATTGAACACAATCGTCCTGACTTATTTACCCAAATTCAAGAGGCAGTCCAGCAAGGAAAATGGGAAATTTTAGGAGGGATGTGGGTTGAACCTGAAGTAAACTTAGTTAGTGGAGAATCGATCGCTCGTCAATTACTCTACGGACAACGTTATCTTCAGGAAAAATTTGGCAAAATTACTAGGGTTGCTTGGCTACCTGATAGTTTTGGTTTTAGTTGGCAATTACCCCAATTTTTTAAACAAGCTGGCATAGACTACTTCGTTACAGGAAAGTTGCATTGGAATGATACAACCAAGTTTCCTGGCGGTTGTTTTTGGTGGGAGTCTCCTGATGGTACAAGAATGTTGACTCTCATGTCGCCACCCAACGTTACGGGAGTAATGGATACTAACCCGATTACTATGACTAATTATGCTGTAGATTGGGAAAGTCAGACTGGTTTGCAGGATATATTCTGGCTTCCTGGGGTGGGGGATCATGGTGGTGGCCCAACTAGAGATATGCTGGAAGTAGCAGCAAAATGGCAGAATTCTCCTTTTTTCCCGCGTATTAAATTTTCTAGAGCAATTGATTATTTAGAAAAGGTTGAGACGGTAGAGACGAATAATGTAGGGGCAAATGGCCGTTTGCCCTTACCCACAGATAGGGAAAATAGAGAATCTTCTTATTTTCCTATCTGGAAGGATGAACTGTATTTAGAACTGCATCGTGGTTGTTACACTGTCCACAGCGATCAGAAAAAGTTTAATTCTTATTGTGAAAGATTACTTTATCAGGCGGAGTTATTTGCAACTTTAGCTAGCTTGATTGAGAAAAACTATCCAGACCGAGAGAAACAGCAACAAATTGAGCATGCTTGGAAAAAAGTACTGTTTAATCAATTTCATGATATTCTACCTGGTACTTCTATTCCTGAAGTGTTTGTAGAAGCTAATCAAGACTGGCAAGAAGCGATCGCCATCGGTGAAAAAATTCTTCAAGACTCATTAGACACTATTTGCTCCCATATTACTATACCACAATCATTTAGCAGCAAAACACGACCAATAATTATTTTTAATCCTCTTAATTGGAATCGCTCAGAAATAGTATCTATCTCGGTAGAAGAAACTCATTGGCAAGTTTACGATCTTGATGGCAACCAAGTTTGCTCGCAATCTACTCAAGACAATCACTTGCTGTTTCTAGCTGAAGATATTCCTTCGATCGGTTATCGCTTGTTTTGGTTATGTCCTGCTGAAGATAATCAATTAATAGAACCAGAAGATAATCATAATTATGTTCTAGAAAATGAATGTCTAAAAATAATCGTTAACCCGCAAACGGGAGATTTAGACAGTATTTGGGACAAGAGAGAGAAAAGAGAAGTTCTTAGTGGTTCGGGAAATCAACTACAGGCTTTTACAGATCGAGGACAATATTGGGATGCGTGGAATATCGATCCTAATTATCAACAAAATCCTTTGCCTCCAGCCCAACTAAAATCAATACAGTGGTTGGATCGAGGACAATTACAACAGAGTATCCGTGTTGTTAGACAAATAGGTCAATCTGAATTTCAACAAGACTATATTCTACCCATTAATTCTTCTTTCCTCAAAATTGCTAATACTGTAGATTGGCAGGAAACTCACGTTTTAGTTAAAACGGCATTTCCCCTCAATATAGAAAGTGACTATGTTACCTATGGCATTCCTAGCGGTGCGATCGAGCGTCCTACTAAGCCTTCAACACCAGCAGAAAAGGCTAAATGGGAAGTTTCCGCTACAGGGTGGGCAGATCTCACCTGCGCTCGATCTAGTTATGGGGTAAGTCTAATTAGTGACTGTAAATATGGTTATGATAGTAAACCCAATCAGCTTCGTCTGAGTTTGCTACGCAGTCCTCAATGGCCAGACCCTGTCGCAGACAAGGAAATACACCAGTTTACCTATGGAATTTATATTCACACAAAAAGCTGGCAAGAAGCGCAGACTGTTCATCAAAGTTATCAGTTAAATATACCCTTGCAAGTAGTCTTCCCGCAAGAAACCGTTTCTAGACAAAAAGCATTACCCACCGTAGGCAAACTACTAGATTTATCAGCAGAAAATTTGATTTTAATGACAGTCAAACCAGGAGAAGATAATGGTTTAGTCCTACGCTGTTATGAATGTCAGGGAGATTGGGCAACAATTGACTTAACAGGAGATTTAGGCTTAAAAATTGCTCATTCAACAGACTTACTAGAAAGAAAACAACCAGAAGATCATCAATTACAACAGATTAAGCCCTGGCAAATTGCCACTTTTAAACTAGAATTGTCTTGAAAATAGAAGTAGGGGCAAGACACTGCCTTGCCCCTACTCTGAACTCCTGAACTTCTAGACTTCTGAACTACTTAAACAGGAGATAATTTAGAAGACATATTTTTAGCAGTGATTTCTTTTAATACAGCTAGAAACTCTTGTTCAATATAAGGCTTGGTCATATAAGCAGCAGCACCTAAATGGGTTGCTAGTTGTCGATGTTTATCGTTACTACGGGAAGTAAGCATTACTGTGGGAATATCAGAAAGATCGGGATTTTGCCTCAGTTGATTGAGAAACTCAAAACCATTGAGATTAGGCATTTCCAAATCACTTACAATTAACTTTACCTGAGAATTTTGTTGCAATAGATCTATAGCTTCTAAACCATCCCGTGCTTGTATAACCCGATAACCAACTTTTCTCAGAGTAATAGCCAAAGTCCTCCGCATCATTGCTGAGTCATCTACAACCAGAACCATAGGAGCTTGAATAGTTTCAACACTAGCTTTAAAGGAGTTATGTTGATGGCTGGTTCCTGCTACTTTCGGTGTGGCAATATTGTTTTGTTCTCTTACATAGGCTAGTAAAGAGGGAGCATCTATTACAGGAACTAAACTACCATCCCCTAAAACAGTACAACCATAAGTATATTCGGGAGGTGCGATCGTCCGATTAAATGGCTTAATAACCATTTCTTGCTCTTTGCCAAAATTATCAATCTCTAAAGCAAAGCTTTGTGTTTCTCCTTGTAACAACAACATGGGTAAAGTCCCGTTTTCTGCTGTTGATGCATTGACAAAATCTTTGCATTTCAACTCCTCAGAGATAGGATAACCATACTCTAACAAATCACCTAGTCGGTATATTGGCAACATCTCTTCTCGCCAAGAGAGGTATCTTTGTTTACCCATTTGCTTAAGCTGATTACTTTGGGGAAAGACGATTTCATCAATACTTTCTGAAGGTAGAGCTATGGCTGTAGCCCCAACAGCACAAACAAGTAACTTAGATATAGTTAAAGTTAAAGGCAGAGACAAGATAAAAGCTGTTCCTTGCCCTGGAACAGAATCTACTCTAACAGTACCTTTAACCTCTTGTAGTTGAGAACGAACAACATCTAAACCCACACCTCTGCCAGAAAGCTCACTAACTTTATCAGCAGTAGAAAATCCTGGTTCAAAAATGAAGTTTAATAGCTCATCTTTGGTAGTTACTGTTAATTTATCAGGGGATAACAAACCTCTTTCAATGACCCGATGAGCAATCTTATTGATGTCTAAACCTTTGCCATCATCCCTCACTTCAATAATAGTTTGATTACCTCGGTGATAAGCATTAATTTCAATTTGACCTTCTTCTGATTTTCCTTGAGATAGTCTGATGTCTGGAGACTCAATGCCATGATCGAAGGCATTACGTAATAGATGTAGTAAAGGATCGTAGAGTTTTTCTAAGATTCCTTTATCAATTAATACTTCTGTTCCTTTCAGACTAAGGTTAACAGGCTTGTTGTACTTAAAAGATAAATCTCTGATGCCGCGAGGAAAACGGTTAAGAACTTCTCCCAAGGGTAACATCCGCGCCCACATCAATTCATCCCTCAATTTACCAAGGGTTTGCTGTTGATGTTTAACGGTTTTATTAGATTGTCTGGCATAGAGAAATACATCTTCTACAGCTTCCTCTAACTGCATCATTTCTTCGACTACACCCTGAAGCAAAGAGTGCATTTGCCCATATTGATCCATTTCTAGGGAGTCAAATTGAGCATTCGAGTCATAAGTAGCTAATTGATTTAATTGTGATGAGTCATTATTAGTATTATTTAGAGGAGTATTAATCGGGTTGAGGATCATCTTATCCGACATATCCTGAAATTCACCCGTTAGGTACTGGAATTGCTCTAATCTTTGTCTCAGTTTACGTAAAGTTGTTTGTAGCTGCTCTTGTTGCAGAGACATACTATTACGATCGATAACTAGCTCCCCGACATAGTTGTTCATTCGCTCTAGACGATCTAAGTCTACTCGCACTTTTAAATTGCGATTAGAACTAGTTTTGCTAGATTTGCGGGAGGGGTCTTTTTTCGCTGATTTCTTAGGTTTAGGTGGTACTGATTTTGCTTGAGTTGACTCCGAGGGAAAATCTAGAGAAAAGGGAACTAACCCATTTTCTTGCTCAACAATTTCTGCGGAGATAATTTCTTGGTTTTCCGAGGGTTGTACTTCCTGCCAAGAGGTATCTAATATTTGTGAGTCTTCTGTAGCCTCAGTGACCAAAGATTCGAGGGAAAAATCTTCTGCTGCCTCAGTGACTAAAGATTCGAGGGAAAAATCTTCTGTTGTCTCGGTGACTAAGGATTCGAGGGAAAAAGCTTCTGTAGCATCTAAAATAAAAGGCTCATCATTAGTTTCTGTATCACCAGTAGAATTTGTCTCTGGGGAAGAAGTTGTCTCTGTCTCTGGAGTTTCCTCTACACCCATTAAAAGATCTTCCAAGGAAGGTGCCTCTATCTCTACATCTTCTACTAAATTCTCCTGAGAGACATCTGTAGACAACATATCCAAAATATAGTTCTCTTCACTTCCTTTCTCATCAATAGACTCTGATTGTGAATCGAGGATATCTGTGGGTTGTTCACTAGTGTTTTTAGTCAGTGCCACTAGCTCAATGGAAGGATTACCCCCTTGAGCGCGATCTCCTGCTAACACTAAATCTCTGGCTTGCTGAAAATCTGCTAAAGCTAGATGCATAATCTGCTCTGCTTGATCTGGACAATAATCGAGAGCAGCCAACGCAGTTTGAGCGATCGCCCCAAATCCTGGCAAGCCTAAAATGTCAGCAAAACCAGAAAATACTTCTGCTTGGGTTCTCAGTTCAGTTGCCAGATCGTAAGCCTGGGGACTGGATAAGACCATAACCATGCGATCTATGCCTTGGGATACGTCAATCTCAAAAATAGATAAAACCATATCCACTCCCAAATCACTGGAGCTAGGCATATAGCTATCTGCTTCTTCTAAAGCTGTTCCCAACCTTGCTTCGATTTTAGCTAAAACAGGTTCAGCACTAGCTAAAGCTAATTCTCCATCTAAATCATCTTCTGCAATCTGTTTACTTAGAGGCTCTTGTAAGCAGTCATATCCTTGAAGGAGCAACCTTTCTAACTCAGGATCTAATTCTACTGTGTCACTGTATAGTGCTTTAAAAATATCTTCTAAACGATGAGCTATAGTTTTAATCACATCTAATCCTACAGTAGCTGCTCCCCCTTTGATCGAGTGAGCAGCACGCATCAAATCATGGATTTTAGAAGGGTTACGTTCTTCTCTAAGACTTAATAAATTTGTTTCTATAGTTAGTAGTAGCTCTGGAGCTTCTTCTATAAAAAATTGGTATGCCTGGTCGCGAATATCTGGATCTATCATCGTCTTGACTTTAATGTGAGTTCGGAGTTAAGAGTTGTGGAGGTAATGAATAAATTACCTATTACCTATCTATTACCTAATTACTCCACTTTAAATTGACGAACACTCTTCTGTAGTTCTTCGGATACTGTTTGTAATTCATAAGTGGATTCTGATACTTGGTTAGCGTCAGTAGCAGTTTGGGTTGCCATTTCTGCTATTTCAGCCATAGTATCGGTTACAGCCTGACTAGTTTCTGTTTGTGCTTCTGTTGCCTGAGCAATTTTTTCTAGTAAGGTGCTAACTCGATCGCTCGAAGCTGCAATCTGATTCAAACTTTGACGAGTTTCATCTACCAATTGAGTTCCAACTACTACTCGTTGTGTGCCTTCTTCCATAGCTGCTACTACTTCTCTGGTATCTAGCTGAATACTAGCTACCAATTTCTCAATTTCGTTAGTTGCTTCTGCTGACTGTTGAGCTAAAACCCTTACTTCTTCAGCTACTATGGCAAAGTTATGTCCTTCTTCTCCAGCGCGAGAGGCTTCTAAGGAGGCATTAAGTGCTAGTAAGTTTGTTTGCGAAGCAAAACTACTAATCAAGTTAACTACCTTAGAAATTTTTTGTGAGGATTCTCCTAACCGTTTGACTTTTTTAGCTGTTTCAGCCACCGTGGAGCGAATGGCCACAATTCCTTCTACAGTACGATTCATCGCCGAATCGCCCATAGCTACTGTTTTCGCAGTTTCTTGGAAGGTTGTTTCTGCTTCTTCTGCACTGCGTGCTACAGCCTGAATTGATTCAGCCATTGCTTGAATCTGACCAAGAGCAGCAACCACTGCTTCTGATTTTTCTGCTGCTCTTTGAGACATTTCTTGAGTAACAGCCTGATTATTGCTGGTTGTTAGTGCCATCTGTGTCACCACTTTTTGTACTTGCAGCACAATTTTCCGTAGGCTTTCTACTGTGGAGTTATAAGAATCTGCTAGAGTACCAATCTCGTCCTCAGTTACCGTAGCACGTACGGTGAGATCGCCCTGACTGATGGGTTCTACTTCTGTCAATAAGCTCAAAGCTCGTTTTTGTAAGCTTTCTTTGGCAGCTTTTTGCTGTTCGAGTAGATTAGTCCGCTCTAAAGCCAGTACTACTTGGGAGACAATTTGAGTGAAGAAATCAACTTCTGCTTGTTTCCATTGCCTAGTTGAATCACACTGATGAAGCATCAATAAACTGTGAAATTCATCTCTATAAGCAATAGGGGCGATTAAACTTGCTTTAATATTAAAAGTATCTAGTTGTCTGAGATGGTTGGTTTTAAACCCAGCGTGGTAAATATCAGATATTTTCCAGACGTAGCCAAGTTTGTCACTTTGAATATATTCTTGAATAAAATCGAGATGAGTAACCCCTGCTTTCTTTAAGCTGGGCCAATTATTAGCTACTGCTTCAGCTAAAATTTTCTCTTTACCTGTACTTTTAAGACAATAAAATATAGCTCTATCTACCTTAAGGGCTGAGAGAATTTCTCTAACAGCAATCTGCAGTATTTCTTCATAACCTAAGGCTCTGGATAATTTGAGAGTAATGTCCTTTAGTTGCTGAGAACGTTTCGCTTCTATCGCTTTATGTTGGACTAAGAACTTTAACTGTTTCGCCATCTTGTTGATGTTATCACCCAACAGAGCGAACTCATCTTTACCTTTTACATCTACGCGAGTATCAAGATCTCCTTGACCAATTCTTTTAACGGCTTCTGCTGCTATAGTAATAGGGCGAGTAGCTTGGTTGGCTAAAACAGCAGCGATCGCTGCTACTAGCACAGCAGCAGCTGTAGTACCAAAAAATAAAGTCCAACGTAACTGATTGAGAGGAATAAAAGCTTCTTCTACGGAACGGGAAACAGCTAGTCCCCATCCTGGTTGAACTAAGCCTTTAATACCATTTATGGGTGCATAGCCAACGATTACTTGTTTTCGATCGTTGCGATCGAACATAATCTCGCTTAAGCCCAGATTTCCCTGCTGGAAAAACTGATATTCGTCAATTTTAGACCCTAAGCTCTGAACTTTAGCCATTAATTCGGGCAAATCAGCCAAATCAGCCCCTGCAAAATGACCGATTTGCTCTATTTCCTCTGATTCAAAAATTCTTCCTTCTGAATCGATTAGTTTGTATTCCCAACCTTGAGCTTTTACATAACGAAAGATTTTCTCTAAGTTGTTGATGGGCATATGGACGGTGACAACACCAATAATCTCTTCTGTACCTTTGGATTTGATTGGCACAGCAACTTCCAAATTCTGTCTACCGGAAGAGGAAGAAATTCTCGGATTATTGATGGCAGCGTCTTTGGTGTTTATCGCTCTTTGAAATAGCTCTTGTTCACTATAGTCTTTATCTGGATCTAAAGGATATGATGACTTAGACTGAAACAGCAAACTTCCATTAATATCTATTACGGCAATACCTTCGTACCGTCCGGGATGGGAATCAACAAAGTTGTTAAGCAAGTCTATTTTCTGTTTTACGTCAGTATTCTTTCTTAACTCAGGATCGGTCAAAAGGGCAGAGGCAGCTATTGCCTGAGTATCTTCAACAATATGATTGAGAAAAAGAGTTACTTTCTGGCGAATATCGAAGGTGCGGGTTTCTTGTTCAATGACAATTTGTTGCGCTAGAGACTTACTGGCTACTTGATATGAAATACTACCAACGGCAGCTACAGGAATTACTCCCAATGCCAAGGCAATAACCGTAGCTTTTCGCTGTAAACCTCTTTGTCTCCACCAACCGACTACGTTTTTGCCAATATTTTTTCCTTGTTGATTCAATCCTAATTTGCCGAGGGAGATATTAGCTGAGTTTTTGTTTTGGAGGAAATTTGGGTCTGTTTCTGAATTGGATAGAGAAAAAGAGTCAGACTCTTCAGTAATAATTTCTCCAGACTCATTCTGGTCAGGAGGATTTTCTAGACTATTATTTTTATTTTTATTATTAGTATCTTGGGGATCTGAATTAGAATTAAGAAGATTCGTAATCATTAATATGAACCTCACGAGAACAAATTATATTAGAGCAAATTTTTACAAGTATATGTATGAGAAAGTATCAAATTAATTATTTTTATTAATTAGTAATCACTCCTCAAAATTTGCTAGCGATTTCTGCTTGGGATATGGCTTCCCAGATAGCATCTAAATGGAAAACTGCTAACATCTCATAATCAGATTTGCACCAGTATCCTCGTAAAAATGCTTCTAGCTTAGTATTAATCGCTGCGAAAGAAATATTTTTAATTAAATTAGGATTGCAATTTTCAATATTGCCTACTTGATTGATGACTAGACCCAAGGTTTTGCGAGCATTACCTGTAGGGTCGTCTTCTTCTACAGGAGCTTCTAACACAATTACAGTATAGTTTGAACTAGTTAAAGCCTGCTGATAAAGGGGAGTAATCCCGACCAAATGTGCTAAATCTACTAACCAGAGAATTTCACCACGCCAGTTATATACCCCCATCATCCAAGAATGCATATGAGGAATAGGCATTACTTGGGAACAAGATACGTTTAACACTTCAGTTAATTGAGTTATTGGTAGTAAAGCACCTGTTTCCGAATCAAGATATAAACGCAAAAATTGCTCTCCAATAAAATTGGGAGCTAATTTTCCTGCCGAAGTGGTAGCTAAACTATTTGAATTTGAGTTCCCAGACAGTAACTTCGGATGGGTCTGCTGTTGATCCTTTGTAGCTAGTAAAAATTCAGACATTATCTATCTCCTTGGATTAATTTTTCTTCTTAGTTAACTGTTCTATAATTCCCACTAGTTCTTCTGGAACTAGTGGTTTTACTAAATAAGCAGAAGCTCCTTGTTTTAGCCCCCAAAATTTGTCAAGATCGGTTCCTTTACTAGAACAAAAAATAATGGGAATCTCATTCATTTCTGGATCTGATTTAAACTCACGACAAAGTTCAAAACCACTACGATCTGGTAAGACTACATCAAGAAGGATAATGTCTGGTTTACTGTCGTTAAGTTTGGTTCTTGCTTCTGCGCCACTTTCGGCTGTTAAAACATTAAAACCTAATTTTTTTAGATATAAGACGAGGGTTTGCCTGTCAGTAAGGCAATCTTCTACAACTAAAGCCGTACTCATGAATCTTCCTTTTCCTTTTTCCTCAACGATCGAGATTGATAGTAAGCTAGTTCTGTAAATAGTTTAAAGATTTACGGAACAATTAACAGAACTCTAGGCAACTGTTCGGTTTTGTTGTCTGATTAGATGCTCTGTTACAGCTAACTTTTGCAGAGTACAGTGTCTAAGATGCTTGTGTAGTACGCCTAGTACTGTTTCAGCATCAACTTTGGCTTTACTGAGGAAATCTGTAGCCCCAACAATTTTGGCTCTAACTCGATCGACTACACCATCATTACCAGTCAAAATGATAATGGGCGTATTACGGAAGGTAGGTATTCGGCGCAATTTATCGCAAATTTCATAGCCGTTGGTGTTAGGCATCATTAAATCTAGAAAAATCAAGTCTGGCTTGAGTGCCAATAAAGCTCCAAAAGCTCTTAGAGGCTCGTTGATACCGACAAAACGATAGCCTGATGCTACTAGCAATTTTTCCATGGATTGACAAACCAAAGGACTATCATCAACGCAAGCAATTAGAGGTTTACGCTCCTTCTCAGTCTTCTCATTGGAGTCAATATTTATGGGTGAAGGAGTATCAGGAACATTGACAAGTTCGACTAACCCAGATTGAAAATAAGGTAGCAAAGACCGAATAACTGTTAATACATCTCGCTTCATACGTATAGATAGTTCTCTTAAGGTTGGTTGCCCTTCAAGCAGTTGATTGAGCATTTGCAACACATGAGATGAGGTATTTTGTTGCAGTTGTTCTGGCTGTCTAATAACTGGAGCTTGGTTAGGATAGTACTGAGTAAGTCTGGCTTCTTGCCAAGTACGCCATTGTCTTTCTACTTCCGCAACTACTTGATTACCATCTATTAAAACTATGGCTGCTGATTTAGGAAATACAGACTGACTTTGCTTAAGTTCATAAGAAACCTGGGTTGCTTGGTTAATATCAAAAAGTCCTTCAACTATCACTGACCAAATCATTTTTGTTGCTTGTTCACGAGTGATTTTTTGTTGTTGTATCCACAAGGACAATAGTTCATAATGCCAAGAAATTTTGACATTTTGAGGATTTATAGTTGCTAAATCAGACTTCCAGTTGAACTTTGATTTGGGAGCAAATAGATGAGGAAATTGGGTGTTCAGATGTCTTACCCATTGTCTGATCGGATGTACCCCTCCTGTGACGTACATGATAAAACCTGAATGGAGATAAAAAATCCATTTACTTCCCTTGGGTTCGGTAAATACTAGCTGACCACTAAATTGTAGTTGTTTTAGAGTGGCAAATATTTCATTTTGTTTAAGAGTATCAAATTCTCTCACCTGAGAATTGCCATTGTTAAGAGGAATATTACCTGAGCGTTCCGAGATATTGTTATTCATTATCCTTACCATAAAATTGGGTTAATATTGCTGAAATTTAGAGGAGGCTCTGACGTTTTAAGTCAAATTAACTCTGACCAGTACTTTTGTCCTAAAGCTAGTTCGAGGTATAATTTGATTAGTTGGTGGAGAGCTAGCTACCGACGATTAGCTAATTGGAAATTAATCTTTCTGGAAAAACTGGAACTTTTTCTCAGGGATCAAAGATAAATAATACCAAAATGCTAAATTGCTTAACGAGTAAATCGTTACATCTTTCCCTTGATAGTTTTAATATTTTGGGGGTTTTAGATACCTTAAGAGGGTATCATTATTGTCTCAGGTAGATTATCAGGGAACTTAAATTTCTGGCTCTATTTTTCCAACAGCTTTGGGCTGCATTGGTTGAATTATTATTAACTAGAACTGCCCTCTGAGTTCTATTTCTAAGAGGGCGTTCCTTTCCAATTTCAGGTGAATAATTCCCGTACATTAACTTGTTCATCCGTCAACTCTCTTTCTTGCTAATCAGATACCTTATAGCCTGAAGACGCTTATAAAGCTCTCACAATGGATTAATATATTTTTTTCAGTTTAAATAAGTTACATAGTCTTATATTCTATAGGAAACAGGAAGTAGATATACTAGAGTAATAAGTTAGCTATCTACTTCCTAAAAATCGTTTAATGTTCTCGATCTTGTTGTTTAGACTAAACAATGAATAGGAACAAACTTGGGACAAATAAGTGCCTAGATCTAATTAAATTTAAAATAAGGGAACTAGGTTATTTTCTCCCTAAAAACAGTTGTTGGATTCTGTCTGAAGTCAATTGCTCTACATTATGCAGAACAATATCTGCCCCTGCTGCAATTAATTTCTGCTGATAATTTTGTTGTCTTTGACTACTGGTCTGAACGTGGGGTGGTAAAATGCCGATCGCGAACCAAGCTCTTTCTGGCATGGCTTCTCTGGCACGAATTACCGTGTACATATCTGCTACAGTATCCCCGACGTAGAGTACGGGAGTTGGAGAAAGAGCTTGTGTTTGGATCTGGGAAATAGCCATAAACAAACCTTTCGGGTCTGGTTTACCGGGAGCATCTTCCATGGCTACTAATACAGGTTGGGTTAATCCTAGTCTTTGCTGAAGAATATATTCTGCTGAGCCTCTGGTCGCACCACTAAAAAAACCCCAGCCAATTTGATTGGTACTTAGCTGTTCTAAATATTCCACAGATAATAGTAAAGATTCTGTGGCAATATAACCATCCCAATTGACTCCCCGATAGCGGTCTTGGAAAAAGGCAACGATATTGTTATAGTCACAATTTGTTTCCTCTCTAGGTTTGCCCACAGATTCAAAATAACGATAGACTAATTCTTGAGAAGCTTGCCAATCATTATTCCAATTACCTTCTGTTTTGAGTCGATCGATATCTTCCATTGTTGGTCGCCAAGCTTGAGCCGTAAAATGCTCTACCGTATCGGCAATAGCCCGTCGATAAGAACTACTTACGTCTCTAATGACTCCATCAATATCAAATACAACAATTGCTGTTAGCTTTTGTTTGCTCATGAGTACAATATAGGTATAATATAGGTTGGTAAACTATGCAAAGTAGCTTTTAACTAAAGTCGGAGGCGTAATTGGAGTCAAAATTTACTTTAAAAGTTCTTTGGTTAGACAAAGATGTGGCGATCGCTGTAGATCAAGTGGTAGGAAAAGGAACAAGTCCCTTAACTGCTTATTTTTTCTGGCCCCGAAATAATGCTTGGGAACAGCTAAAAGATGAGCTAGAAGCTAAACATTGGATTGAAGAGGAAGACCGTATTGAAATTCTCAATAAAGCCACTGATGTAATTAACTTTTGGCAAGAGCACGGTAAAACCACTTCAATGATGCAAGCTCAAACCAAGTTCCCTGAAGTTGTATTTACTGGAACTAACTAAACAATCACACTCAGTAAATTTAGCAAAATCAACTTTAACTAAACTGATATCAATATTAGTACATACTACAGACAAGCAGGGTGGAGTATTCAAGCTCCAACCCTTATTTTGTTTTGAGAACTAGAGGGATACGACTCCGCCAGCAGCTTGAAACCTAGCTCTTGCTCTTTTTAAACTTTGAGTAGCCTGAATTTTAGCTAGGCGATCGCTACCTTTATCAGCTTCATTAAAACGAGCTTGGGCTTGCTCGTATTCTGTGCGGGCAGTTTCCTGTTCAATAGAATCCCCCATTTCCGCCCCATTAACCAAGACTTTAACTTCATTATTTTCGACTTCAGCAAATCCTCCCATTAGGGCGATCGACTGCCAATCTTTTCCAGGACGAATACGCATTACGCCAATATCTAGCGCACTTAAAAGAGGAGCATGACCAGATAAAATACCTAGTTGACCTGTAGTACTAGGTAAGACTATCTCTTCTACTTGATCGCTCCATACAGTTTTATCTGGAGTAATTACTTTTAAAGTTAATGACATTTTTTAATGATTAGTTATTAGTTTTTAGTTATTAGTCATTAGTTTGTGGAAATAACAGTGAGCAGTAAGCAGATTAAATTTCTACTGTCAACTGTTCACTGTTAAGTGTCAACTATTCACTGAAATTACCCTTGTTTGATTTTTTCAGCTTTTGCTTTAGCTTCTTCGATATCACCTACCAGATAAAAAGCCTGTTCGGGTAAATCATCTAATTCTCCAGAGAGAATCATTTGGAAGCCTTTAATAGTATCTTCTAAGGTTACATACTTACCTGGTGCGCCAGTAAATACTTCAGCTACAAAGAAAGGTTGAGATAAGAAACGTTCGATTTTTCTAGCTCTGTCAACTGTCACGCGGTCTTCTTCAGACAGTTCGTCTAGACCCAAGATAGCAATAATATCTTGTAGTTCTTTGTAACGTTGTAAAGTAGACTGTACAGCACGGGCAGTATCATAGTGTTCTTCCCCTACGATACTTGGTTGTAGCATAGTACTAGTAGAATCTAATGGGTCTACAGCAGGATAAATACCTTTAGAAGCCAAGGCTCTAGATAGTACTGTAGTTCCATCTAAGTGAGCAAAAGTAGTTGCAGGAGCAGGGTCAGTCAAGTCATCGGCAGGTACATAAACTGCTTGAATAGACGTAATAGAACCTTCTTTAGTAGAGGTAATCCGTTCTTGCAAGTCACCCACATCTGTACCCAGAGTAGGTTGATATCCTACCGCAGAAGGCATCCTACCCAAAAGAGCAGATACTTCAGAACCAGCTTGGACGAAGCGGAAGATGTTGTCAATAAACAGAAGTACGTCTTGCTTGTTAACATCGCGGAAGTACTCAGCCATAGTCAAAGCAGATAGTCCCACCCGCATTCTTGCTCCTGGTGGCTCATTCATTTGACCGTAAACCAAAGCGATTTTCGAGTTTTCAGGATTTTCAGAATCAATCACTTTAGATTCAATCATTTCGTTATAAAGGTCATTACCTTCACGGGTGCGCTCGCCCACACCACCAAAGACAGACACACCACCGTGTTGGATAGCGATGTTGTTGATCAATTCCATCATAATTACGGTTTTGCCCACACCAGCACCACCAAATAGACCGATCTTTCCGCCTTGACGATAGGGAGTTAACAAGTCAACAACTTTAACACCCGTTTCAAATACTTTAGGCTTGGTTTCTAATTCGGTTAATTTGGGAGCAGGTCTGTGAATGGGGAACTTTTCTTCTGTATTAACAGGACCTTTGTTATCAACAGGTTCACCCAATACATTAAAAATTCTACCCAGAGTAGCTTTCCCGACAGGAACACTAATTGGTGCGCCAGTATCGATAATTTCCATTCCGCGCACTAAGCCATCAGTACCACTCATAGCAACGGCACGGACTTGGTTATCGCCAAGTAACTGTTGTACTTCACAAGTAACAGCAACATCTTGTCCTGCTGCATTTTTGCCTTCAACTCTTAAGGCATTGTAAATACGGGGCATTTTCCCGCTAGTAAATTCTGCATCGATTACGGGACCGATGATTTGAGTTATTTTACCAGTGTTTGTTTTATCTGTTGTGGCTACCATGCTTTACGTCTATTTGGTGGTTAGCTATTAATAAAAGTATTAAGGTTGAGAAATCCTTAAGTTAGTCTAAAAATTCGCCATGCTCTAGATTATCATTTAATGAATCTCCTTATATATTCTTCTGGGAATTTTCTCGATTATACTGATAGCTTTTATGGCTAAATAGATACTTCTTCAATCTCAGTAACTGACTTAGTTATCTTGCTTTTGCTCTCTTCACTACTCGGAAATAATTGATAATAAGGGCAATTTGTCTGACAATTGGCTCGGTGAGGAAAAGCAATTCCATAATTTTGATAGCTATCTAACCACGAGTCTAGTTGACTTAGTAAATCTGCTAAATCCTGTTTGGTTTGCTGATGCTGTTGACTACTGTAAGTAAAAGTTAGACTTTTGGGTTGATGAGGTAGTTTGACAAACCAGTAGGTAAAAGAAATTTGTTCGGGTAAGTAAGGGGAAGTTTCCGCTAAAACATAGAGATAAAGACGAGTTTGCCAGTTATTAGCTAATTTACGTTTATTTTGTGGTTTAAGATAGGTTTTCCAGTCTAAAATTTGGGCTGTTTCTCGATTTGCTAGCAAAAGATCGTAAATAACAGTCAATAAGTAATTGTTAAAGCTAAGAGTGCGGGAATGTTCTGCTTCTCTTTGATTAGAGTTAGTTGATAATAAAATTTCTGGTGCAGCATTAATTAAGGCAGCTAGAGAATTATTTAATTCTGGTTCTTCTGCTAAGAGAGATTCGAGGGGTAATCCTAATTCTCTTTGTTGCATTAATAAGTGAAAGCGAGTTCCCCAAGTTTGCTTTGCTTTTTGTTCGAGACTCAGAGGGGAATGTAATTGTTCAATATATATTTGTTGAAATCTGGGCGGACAGGTAGCTAGTAGGTTTAGATGTCCTTGAGACAGTTTTACCAAAGATGTCATAATCGTTTTATTTTCAATGTTTACAGCTTAATAGATAGCCTTGATAAATAACATTCCTTACTTATTACTTATTTCCAGGCAGAAATTTGACGTATTTACTTTGCTGTTATATAATCCTATCCTTATTCCTTACTTACTTTTCCAATGCAATCATGAAATAAGACTAGATTTTTAAAAACTTATTTCACGAATTCCCCTAATCATGAAATAAAAAAAATAACCGCTCTCTATCACTAAGCGGTTATTCTGTCAAATAGGATAAATAGCCTATCCATATCTGTAAAATAAATTTATTACATATTTTTATTACATATTTTTCAAATACAGATATGGATAGCTAGAAATCAGTTTTGAATTTATTGCTCTGGTTATCGCTTTCTATTGCCTCTAATTTCAATATCATTAGACCAGAGCAATAATCTAACTGTAGGCACTGAAACACCTACCTCTGTAGCTACCTGTTTCATACTATAACCGCTTTTATATAAGCTAATAGCCTTATCTTCATCAAAAGGTTTTCTCATTGCGTCGCTATGACATTCACGGCTACAGTATTTTTTCTTTCTAGGAGCAAAAAAGCGATCGCCACAAAGTTCACAGACGTATTTTTTTCGCTCATCGCCTAACAACATAGGAGTAGTTTTGTATTTACCCATCTAGCAATACCTCAACTATCATATTTGCACCAATTTTGTTGCTAACTTCCCTGACAACTTCTTCAATGAAATCATCATTAACCTTGTATTCTTCAGCCAAACCCTCAATAGTACTGCCATCTAAAAAATGAGTAAATATTTCCTTGGCAATGTTAGGTATGTCTTCAATATTCTCAAGCTTACTTAAGTCAAAAGGTATGCATTCAATCATTATTTCTTTAGTCCTATTTTTGGTCTACTTACTTTGAGTGTCTTCTTATTAGGTAGAGAGCGTAAATAGTCGTAAAACTCAAACAACTGTTCATCAGTCATGCGATATCTAGACTTTTTGCCATAAGTATCTAAAACGTATTTCTTTGCTTTAGATAATGACCAACCTATACGCTTAAATTCTTGGTTAATTAGGTCTATAAAATCAAAAAAGTCCATAAACTATGTAGAGTAAAAGTATCAGCATTCAGCAGAGGGGACAAATATTTCAAAAGTTATTCTTGCTGTTATATCTTCTCTTTTCCCTTCTATCATCATTACTCTTTTTTCATTACAAGAGAATGTTCCTAGTCCAAAATAAATATCAAGAAAATCAACCAATAGATTGTCTAATTTTTCTGTATATTCAGCAATAATCTGTTCGTGAGGGTGCATAATTTCATTTCCTTTTAATCCAATAACCTTGATACAAAACTAAGCCCAAATCAGCCATAGCATTCTTAATTTCTTTAGTCTTAGGTTTTTCGAGAATCCAACCCTGTCTGAGCCACACCGTAATCATTCATTCCCCCCAGTTAAAAAAGAGTCAACTGTACCCTTATGGTGTATGTTGAGAACATGGCTCAATTAGATAAAAATGATTTGGCACAGATGAACGAAGACTACTTCAAGTCTCTCGA
>JBFRWE010000071.1:0-13963 GCA_051439345.1 Xenococcaceae cyanobacterium | reverse complement strand
TTTGTTTTTCTCGTTCTGGTCGGATAATTTTTTTGACAAAATAATTGAGAGTATTTTGTTGTAGGTAACCTCGAACAAGTAAAATTTCTCCTATTTTTTTGTAAGGATATTTGTTTTTTTGCTCTCTTAAAGCTTCTTGAAGCTGTTCGGGGGTGACTATTCCTGCTTCAATAAAATAAGAGCCGAAAAGTTTGTAGTTACTTTTCTTGTGTTTAAAGTTATTGTATGTATATTGCATTCAATAAAGATTAGTGCTAAGTTTCTTTTGACAGATTTAATAAAAATAAAATATCAGACATTTACTATTCTTATATTAAGAAAAAAATCGCTAAAAAATAATTTCTTCTAAAATATTATTGTTGGCATTTTTGTTTGTCAATTGCCATGAAAGAATTTATCTTAAGATTCAAGAAAATATAAAAATATAGTTTATGCTCAATAAAATTTGTCTTAAGACTATTAATTTTTCATAAAGAATGAGGGCAACGATCGAGGAAATAATTGCAGGTATTGATATTAAGATTGGAAATTAATTTAAAGGCAAATTAATAAATACTAGGATTCTGATTTCCTAATCGAGAAACTTGAGGAAATCAAAGTTAGTAATGATAATAGTTTTTTAGTCAAGTATATTTAAATCATAGATGACTTACTAAAGGCATTGCTTGGGTAGCAGATGTGATATTGTAATGCCAGTTACGAATGCGGATATACAATTGCCTGGTTTGTCACTCTTTCAGATAAGATGAGAAATACTGAGTAAAGTTAAACTAGATATTTTGTGTTCTGGGAAACGGTAATACCCGCCCCGTTTCCTACCTACTGATAAAGATAGGTTTTCTAGCGGGAAAAAGTCCATGGATAAAGAAGTTTTTGAAAGAGTAAAAAAAATTGTAGTCGAGCAATTAGAAGTAGAAGAAGATCAGGTAACGCCAGAAGCTAGTTTTGCTAATGATCTAGGGGCAGACTCACTAGATACAGTGGAATTAGTTATGGCATTAGAAGAAGAATTTGATATAGAAATTCCTGATGAAGCAGCAGAACAAATAGATACTGTAGGTAAGGCAGTAGATCACATTAGTTCTGAAAAAGCAACTGCTTAGATAAAAAATATCTTAGAAACCGTCAAAACTATTGACTGAATATTGAAACTGCATTCTGGAGAAAGAGTACCTTACTGAATTTAGGACAATGACAAATTGGCAGAATAAACGGGTTGCGATCACGGGTCTCGGTGCGATTACACCCATTGGTAATAATCTGAACGAGTACTGGGAAGGATTGTTAAACGGGCGTAATGGCATAGCTCCTATTACTTTATTTGATGCTTCTAAGCATCCTTGTAAAATTGCTGGCGAAGTTAAGGGATTCGATCCTTACGAATACATAGAGCGCAAAGAAGCAAAGCGGATGGATCGCTTTGCCCAATTTGCGGTAGCAGCCAGCAAACAAACTATTGCTGATGCCAAATTTGTCATTGACGATCTAAATGCAGATAGGGTTGGGGTGTTGATTGGTACTGGGGTAGGCGGGATTAAAGTAATGGAAGACCAACAGGTTAATCTATTAACTAAAGGTCCTAGAAAAGTAAGTCCATTTACTATTCCTACCATGATCGCCAATATGGCTGCGGGTTTGACAGCAATTCATATTGGTGCGAAGGGTCCAAATTCTTGTACTGTAACAGCTTGTGCTGCTGGCTCCCATGCTATTGGCGATGCTTTCCGTCTAATTCAGAGAGGATATGCTACAGCTATGATATGTGGAGGGACAGAGGCAGCAATTACCCCTTTACCTTTTGCTGGATTTGCTTCTGCTAAAGCCTTATCAACCCGTAATGAAGACCCTGCTCATGCTAGTCGTCCCTTCGATCGCGACCGCGATGGCTTTGTCATGGGAGAAGGGGCTGGTATCTTATTCTTAGAAGAGTTGGAACACGCCCTTACCCGTGGAGCAAAAATCTATGGAGAAATTGTCGGTTACGGTATGACTTGTGATGCCTATCACATGACCTCTCCTGTACCCGATGGTCAAGGGGCTACTAAAGCCATAGAGTTAGCTTTAAAGGATGCTCAATTGACTCCAGAGCAAGTAGATTATATTAATGCTCACGGAACTAGCACTCCTGCTAATGATTCGACTGAAACCAAGGCAATTAAAAAAGCTTTGGGTGAACGGGCATATAAAATAGCAGTGAGTTCAACTAAATCAATGACAGGGCATCTTTTAGGTGGTTCTGGGGGCATAGAAGCAGTCGCAACAGTTATGGCGATCGCTAACGATAAAGTACCACCAACAATTAACCTCGAAAATCCCGATCCAGAGTGCGATCTAGACTATGTTCCTCAGCAATCTCGCTCTCACCAAGTGGGAGTAGCTTTGTCCAATTCTTTTGGGTTTGGAGGTCATAACGTTACCTTAGCCTTCAAAAAATATAACTGAGTTGTAACAGGTAAGTTCAGAATTAATAAAGAGGTTAATTTCTTGATCTTAAGGTTTATGACTGAATTTTAAAATTTCTCCCCTTGCTCATCGCTCCTAACAATGGGATGATGGAAACTATCTTTGGGGCAACCCACCGCTTTTAGCGGTTTCAATTCTTACAAACATTGTTTTATCGTAGTCCACTTCTAGATACATTATGGTAGTTGCCACCCAGTCACTCGAAGAACTTTGTATTAACTCGATTCGCTTTTTAGCCATTGATGCTGTAGAAAAAGCGAAATCAGGTCATCCAGGGCTGCCTATGGGGGCTGCTCCTATGGCTTTTGTCCTTTGGGATCGCTTCATGCGATACAATCCTAAAAATCCTCAGTGGTTCAACCGCGATCGCTTTATTTTGTCTGCTGGTCATGGCTCTATGTTACAGTACGCTCTGCTTTACTTAGCGGGCTTTGATAGCGTTAGCATAGAAGACATTAAGAATTTCCGTCAATGGGAATCCAACACACCAGGACACCCTGAAAACTTTATGACGCCAGGGGTAGAAGTTACCACTGGACCTTTGGGTCAGGGAATTGCCAATGGAGTAGGTTTGGCAATGGCAGAAGCTCACCTTGCTGCTAAGTTCAACAAACCCGATGCTAAAATCGTTGACCATTACACCTACGTAATTTTAGGTGACGGTTGCAATATGGAAGGTGTTTCTGGGGAAGCCTGTTCTTTTGCCGGACACCAAGGTTTAGGTAAACTGATCGCCCTGTACGACGATAACCACATTTCTATTGATGGTTCTACCGACGTAGCCTTCACTGAAGACGTTTCTAAGCGTTTTGAAGCTTATGGTTGGCACGTTCTACACGTCCAAGATGGCAATACTGATTTAGACGGAATTGCTAAAGCGATCGAAGAAGCTAAATCTGTCACCGATAAACCCACCATGATTAAGGTGACAACTACCATCGGTTATGGTGCGCCCAATAAGCAAAATACCGCAGGTATTCATGGTTCGGCTCTGGGTACAGATGAAGTTAAACTCACCCGTGAGAATTTGGGTTGGGAGCATGAACCTTTTGTCTTGCCACAAGATGCTGTAGACCATATGCGGAAAGCAGTGAAACGCGGTGCTAGTTATGAAGATGAGTGGAACACAACCTTTGCTAGCTATAAATCAAAGTATCCTCAAGAAGCAGCAGAATTTGAGCGTTATTTGAATGGCACTCTTCCTGAGGGCTGGGATAAGGTATTACCCACCTACACTCCTGAAGATAAAGGTTTAGCAACTCGTAAGTATTCTGAAGCTTGCCTGAATAAATTAGCCTCAGTTTTACCTGAATTGATTGGTGGTTCGGCTGATTTAACCCACTCCAACCTAACTGAAATTAAAGGGGAAGGTGAATTCCAAAAAGGACAACACCAAAATCGCAACGTCCACTTCGGCGTGCGCGAACATGGCATGGGCGCAATTTGTAATGGATTATCACTCCATAATTCGGGATTAATTCCTTATGGTGCGACTTTCTTAATCTTCACAGATTATATGCGTGCTGCTATCCGCTTATCCGCGCTGTCTCACGTTGGTGTAATCTGGGTGATGACTCATGACTCCATTGGACAGGGTGAAGATGGTCCTACCCACCAACCAATTGAAACTCTAGCTTCTTTGAGAGCTATTCCTAACCTGACTGTAATTCGTCCTGCTGATGGAAATGAAGCTTCTGGTGCTTATAAAGTAGCGATCGAAAGAGCTAAGCAACACGCTCCCACCTTACTAGCGTTCACTCGTCAAGGTGTACCCAACCTAGCAGGTTCTTCCTTGGAAAAAACTAGCAAAGGTGCATATACCTTAGTAGATTGCGACGGAACTCCAGACTTAATCTTGATGGGTACTGGTTCGGAGGTACAACTTTGTGTCGGTGCTGCCGAAAAACTTGCTAGTGAAGGGAAGAAAGTTCGTGTTGTTTCTATGCCTTCTTGGGAACTATTTGAAGCTCAAGATCGAGCCTATCAAGAATCGGTATTACCTAAAGCTGTTACCAAGCGTTTAGCTGTAGAAGCTGCCTCCAGTTTTGGCTGGCATCGTTATACAGGCGACAACGGTGCTATGGTAGGTATCGAGGAACGCTTTGGTGCATCTGCGCCTGGTGCTACCTGTCTCGAAAAGTTTGGCTTTAGTGTAGATAATGTAGTTACCAAAGCTAAAGAATTATTAGGTTAATTTCTCTTTTATACTCCGTCCAGATTAAAAACTGGAGTTTTTTCTCGAGGGAAAACTACGGGTTTCAAAGTAGACGCGGTTTAGCTTAATTGAATCTTATTTCCCCCAGCCCTCTATAATAAGAGGGCTTTAATTTTTAATTTTAAAACCTACTCAAAATAAACAAGGCGATCGAGAAACTCAATAAAGAACTACCAAACTTAAATACATGCTTATTGATAGGTAGCATTTTGTCTAATCTAAATTTACCAGCTAACCAATAACTTAGTAATCCGACAACAGCAGCAAAGAAAAACTTGGCTAAAAGACTGCGATAAACCAACAAATTCAAATTAAGAGAGGTAAGCAAATCATATTGATTATTTTGATAAGCTGCAAAAATTGTTGCTTGAGGAATATCGATCGCTGACCAGGTATTACCGCTATCGGTTGATTTCAGGACACTAGCTTTGGGTAGACCAAAACCATAAAGAGTACGATCGTTTTTATAGGCGGGAGAAAACTGAATTGTTGTTGGTGCAGCATGAACACCATAGACATGAGAAAAAGGAAGTAAATAATTATCTAACTTGCCTACAGGAGAAAAACTTTGACCATCATCTGTACTTTTCCATGCGCCCTTACCTTTGATACTCACAATTAAAGTACGGTCTTGAGCATAATTAGGAGACATAGCGAGTGCCTCAACAATACCACCTCCAGCATACTTAACAGGAGGTAGTTTACGCCAAACATCTCCCCCATCTTCTGTTTTGTAAATACAACGGTCTGTTCCTGCAAACAAAGTTTTGTCTTGGCTATAATTAGGAGAAATAGCTAATTTCAACCAAAATTCTTGAAAATCTGGCTTATCGATGATATTTATCCAAGTTTGACCACCGTTAACAGATTTATAGATTTTATCGCCACTACTAGCATAGAAAGTATAGTCATTAGCAAAGTCAGGAGAAATTACCAAAGAAGATATTCTCTGTCCCACTTCCCCTACTAGAGAAAACTCCTTTCCCTTATCGGTAGATTGATACAGATGACCCCGATTTGTGGCCACAAAAACAGTGTTATCTACAGCAAAATTTGGTGAGACTAAGACCATATTGCCCCGAATATAACCAGATGCTCTAGGTAAATTAATTACCTGCCAATTTTCCCCACCATCGCTTCCTTTAAGAAAATAATTTCTTAACGTAGTGAGGAATAAATGACCGTCGTTGCTGTAATTAGGCGAAAAAGCAAGATCGAAAAAACGTCGTGGATCATCTTCTGGCTGTCGCCAATTTTTAGTAAAGCGAGGTATTTCCAAGCCTTTATACATTGGTTGCCAGGTCTTACCTCGATCGCGACTAATATAGGCTTCTCCGACATAATTTACTACTGCGAGGGTAGAATCCTTGGCATAATTTGGGGATATAGCTAAACCGACTACGATTCGCGAAGACAAAGCATCTAATTCTGACCATTTAGCACCGCCATCAGTGGATTTAAATAAACCATTAAAACCAGCTAAAAATAGGGTTTTATCTGCACTAAAATCAGGAGAGACCGCTAAATCACTAAAATGAGGTCTTTGAAAATTCTTTTCGTCTGCCTGTTTATGTGTGGTTAGCCCCTGACTCAATTTAGTCCAACTCTTACTATCATCTTGTAGGGCAAAAACTCCCTCGTTACGTTCGGATACTAACAGGGTGTTATCTTCAGTAGTAACAATATCTTTAATCTTAACTGGAGCATCTCCCTGATTTAGGGGAACAAAAGTTTTACCCTTATCTCTACTTTGCCAAACGCCTTCTTTTTCTGTACCTATATAGATAGTTTGATTTTCACTAAAACTCGGAGAAAAAGCGATCGCACTAATGGCTGAACCTTTACCTATTTTTGCCTTTTGTTGCCAAGTTTTGCCCCCATCTTCAGAAAAGTGTAATTCTCCTTGGCGATCTCCTACTAGTAATTGATTAGATTGAGAGAAATTAAAGGATAAAGCCGTAATTTTGCGCTCCGATCTGAATTTACGCCAACTCGATCCTCCATTATCACTGTAATAAAGTCCCTGTTCATCTCCTGTAGCTAAAACTCTATCTCCCTGAGAGTCAGTTAAAAGTAAATCTAACTGAAGAGTATCTAAACCTTGATTGACGTTAAACCAGCTTTCTCCTCCATTTTGGGACTTATAGATGCCATCTCCTAGAGTAGATATATAGAGAATTTGGGGATTTTGACTAGGAATAGTCAGATTAGAGATTTTACCCCGATTATCAATTCCTTGAGTTAATCGCTGCCAACTTTTACCCCCATCAGCAGACTTAAGTAAGTTGCCACGAACAATAATAAATACCGTCCGCTCTTGCTGATAGTTAGTTGCTAATTCAACGGCATAAACATCATCGTGAGGGCGATGGGCTAAAACAGTAGTTGTATTCACCCAGAAACAAGTTATAACTACTAGTAGACTAATAATTAAACTTGTGGCGATCGCAGTTAACTTATTCATCTTTAAAATAGAGAGTAAAAAATAAAAATGATCTATAGGAGAGATGAGAAAGACAGGTTTACTATAACTCCAGATGGATTAACTTGACTACACACTCCCTGATAACTGATAAAGTGAGAATCTATGGCAATCGACAATTAAAAACCTTACCTGGACGAGCTACTCGCCCTACGTCTGCCAGAGTAAGAGAGGCTTTATTTAATATTTGGCGAGGAGCAATTGAAGGTTGTCGCTGGTTAGATTTGTGTGCAGGAAATGGTTCTATGGGGGCAGAAGCCTTGTGTCGTGGTGCATCTGAAGTAGTAGGTATAGAAAAAAACCAAAGAGCTTGCACTATTATTAAACAAAATTGGCAACAAGTAGCTCAACCAGAACAAAAATTTAAGGTATTACGAGGAGATGTCATAGTTAGACTAAAAAGTCTTGCTGAAGAAAAGTTCGATCTTATTTATTTTGACCCTCCTTATGATAGTCATTTATACCTACCAGTTTTACGGGCAATCGTAGAGTATCAATTACTATCTTTAACAGGAGAAATTGCCGTAGAACATAATCCAAAACTGTGGCAAGCAGCAGAAATTGCCAGATTACAAATTAGTAGAGGGAAGAATTATGGCAATACTAATATTACGTTTTACTACAGCATCTAATAATTTATGAAGTTTCGCTAGTTTTCACGACATATAACAGTATTTAATCAAACATTTGGGAAACCTCGCTGAAGGTTTTCTCGTCTTTTTATCTGTTGATAATACTTAAATTAATAACTTCAAATACGCAACAATTAATAGTGAAAAAATACTTAAACAGAAGCAAGACAATTCAGTTAATTTCAATTTTCCAGGGCTTTTGCTTGGCTCTAGTTATAGGAAGTTTTTTCAATTATGCTTTAATTAGTCCAGCTATGGCACAAGAAGAAGTATTAAGAACTTTAAATGTTACTGGGGAAGGAATAGAAAGAATTCCCGCTACCTTGGCACAAGTAAGTCTAGGAGTAGAAATTCAGGGAAAAACAGCAGCAGAAGTACAGCAAGAAGTGGCTCAAAGAACATCAGCAGTAGTGGAGTTTCTGCGCTCCCGTAATGTAGAAAGATTACAAACCCAAGGTATCAGTTTACAACCAAATTACAACTACAATGATAATCAAAGGCTTTTAGTTGGTTATGTTGGTAGAAATACTGTGAGTTTTCGTCTATCTACAGAGGAAGTCGGTCAATTATTAGATGAAGCTGTACAAGCTGGTGCAACTCGCATAAATAATATCAGTTTGACTGCTACAGAGGCAGAAATAGCTTCAGCACAAAAAGAAGCTCTTCGTAAAGCAACAGTAGAAGCTCAACAACAAGCAGATACTGTTTTACAGGCTTTGAATTTTAGTACCAAAGAGATTATCGGTATTCAAATTAATGGAGCTAATATGCCTCAGCCCAAGATGATCCAAAGAGAGAGATTAGCATTGGCAGCCGATGCTGATGCTGCTACTACACCTGTTATTGGTGGAGAACAGGTTGTGAGAGGGTCTGTTACTTTACAGATTCGTTATTAAGAATCCCCATTCATAGCTTGTAAGGTGGGCAAAATTTAGTTTTCAAGTACGTCCTTGAGTTGAAAGTGAGGTTTGCCCACCCTACTTTTAGGGGTAAGCTTGGACTCACCTAAGTTGTCTACTCTGTGTTGCCTATTCCCTCTTGCCTATTGCCTTGACCAGAATTGAAGAATGCAGTTTAAATGCGTCTAAGCTTACTTCTTTGTCTAGAAATATGCTAAACAGTACTTACTACTTCCTTAGCAAAGCTACTCACATTAACTAGCTCTATCTCTTTACAAGTTCTCTTAATTAAACCAGTCAATACTTTACCAGGTCCTACTTCTACTACTTTGGCAATATCTTCTTGGGGAAATTGCAACATAATTTCCCACCAACGGACTGAACCAGTAATTTGTTTTGCTAAACGTTGTTTTAATGCTTGTCCATCCCTAGTAGCGGTAGGATCGACATTAGACAGAACAGGAATTTGAGCATCAGCAAAAGCAACAGATTCTAATATTGATTGGAATTGTTCTGAGGCTGGCTGCATTAGGGGAGAATGAAAAGCACCAGACACATTTAGAGTAACGGCTCTTTTGACTTTTACTTGTTTTATTACTGCTTCTACTGCTGTGGGTAAACCTGAAATGACCACTTGAGCAGCACTGTTATCATTAGCTATTACTACATCTGGAGTTTCGCTGATTACTTTTTCTAACTCTGCGCGATCGAATTTCATTAAGGCTGCCATTGTACCAGAACCAACCTTATCCATTAATTCTGCTCTTTTGTGGACTAAGTTTAGTCCCGACTCAAAATCGAAGACTTTAGCTGTATACAGAGCAACATATTCTCCTAAACTATGACCAGCTACTAATTGGGGTAAACCTTCTTTTTCTGCTAGCAAATCAGCAAGGATCGATTCCACGACATAAAGACAAGGCTGATTATAGAGAGTACGAGATAAAGTTTCTTTGTCTCCTTGACAAATATCTATTACAGACCAACCCAATATCTTTTCTGCTATCTCAAATTTTCTTTTTGCTAGAGGGATATCGATTAAATCTACACCCATACCTACTTCTTGAGAACCTTGTCCTGGGAATACCCATGCTGTTTTTGTCATATGTTTATTGTTTGTTGTTACTGATAGCTACTGTAAAGGCGAATGGCATTTGATCCTAATTTACGGGTTGGAATTGTCAATGTAGGGGCGGTTCGCGAACCTCCCCTACTAGCCCCATTTAAAAATTGCTGACCCCCAAGTAAGTCCTGCCCCGAAACCAGAAGCAGCAATAAGATCTCCTGGTTTGACTTTACCTTGGCGTACTGCTTCATCTAATGCTAGAGGAATAGAAGCAGCAGAAGTATTGCCATATTCAGATACGTTACTAATAATTTTTTCCTGAGGTAATTTCAATCTTTGGGCTACCGCATCCATAATTCGTTGGTTTGCTTGATGGAGAAGCAGCCAATCTATTTGTTCGGAGGTGATATTGGCTCTAAACATAGCTTTTTCGATTACTTCTGGTACTTTAGCTACTGCAAAACGATATACTTCTCTACCATTCATAGTTATGGGTTGATATGTGCCTACACTCACCTCAATATTTTCCACTAGAGACTTACTTTCTCCTTGATAAGAAAGATTAAGACGATCGTTCTGGCTACCATCACTGTACATTTCAAAAGCCAGGAGTCGATCGCCTTGTTCAATTCCTTGACAAACTATTGCCCCTGCTCCATCTCCAAATAGTACACAAGTATTGCGATCTGACCAGTCTACCCAACGAGATAAAACATCTGCGCCGATAATCAATACATTCTGATAGACACCAGTGCGGATAAATTGGGAAGCTGTAATTAGGGCAAAAATGAATCCAGAACAGGCTGCTGTCAAGTCGAAAGCCACTGCTTTAGTTGCACCAATAAGGTTTTGAACTTGGCAAGCACTACCAAAAAGATCGTCAGGAGTAGAAGTTGCCAAAATAATTAAATCTAAATCGGCTGAGGTAATTCCGGCCATAGACAGGGCTTTTTGGGCAGCCTGAGCGGATATTTGACTTAAAGATTCAGTATTTGAGGCAATATGACGCTTTTGCATCCCTGTTCTCGAGCTAATCCATTCGTCAGAAGTTTCTACCATCTGACTGAGATGCTCGTTGGTTAGAATTGCCTTTGGTGCAGCCGAACCAATTCCTGTAATAGCTATACCCGCGCCTAATTTGCTCAATTTTCTTCTCCCTTACTTATTTTGGGGAAATTTTAATTTTGTTGATTATTTGCTAATTTTAACGAAGTTAGAGACATTTTTTGGCTTTTAAGCTGGATTTTCTCTAACTAGCAGAAGCTGTTTTGGTTTTGTTCTGCGCTTCTTCATGATGTTGCTCGTTGTAGGCTGTAATTCTATCTAATACATGATTGTCGATCGCGTCAGTAGCCAGACGAATAGCATTAAAAATTGAAGGCGATCGAGAACTACCATGACTGATAATACAAACTCCTGCGACACCAAACAATAAAGCACCACCATGCTCAGCATGATCGATTCTTTGTTTAATGTTACGCAAGTTTGGTTTTAATAATGCTGTCCCTATCTTACCCCGCAATCCCCTGGGAAGTTCTTCTCGGAGAATTTGGAGCATTACTTCTCCTACCGCTTCGGCAAATTTTAAGAGTACATTACCAACAAAACCATCACAAACTATGACATCAAAGTTACCAGAAAGAACATCTCTCCCTTCTGCATTACCCACAAAAGGAATTTGGGGATTTTCTTTGAGTAGTTGATGGGTTTTGACTGAGAGTTCATCTCCTTTGGAAGATTCTTCTCCAATATTGATTAACCCTACTTTTGGTTCTTTAATGCCCAAAACGTATCTACTGTAAATTGTTCCCATCAAAGCAAACTGCTCTAGATATTTGGGTTTGCTATCTACATTTGCCCCCACATCTAGAACAATCACTGATTTTCCTGGCACAATTGTGGGAAACACCGCACCAATAGCTGGACGATCGATTCCTTTTAATCTACCCAAACGGAGTAAAGCAGATGCCATTGCTGCCCCTGAGTGTCCTGCTGACACTACAGCTTCAGCTTTTTGCTGCTTTACCAAGTTCATCGCCACATTAATCGACGCTTTTGGTTTACGCCGAATTCCCGTTAGGGCATCTTCTTCCATAGTTACTACCCCCTCGGCAGGGATAATCTCTATTCTTGGGTTATTTATTCCCCCATGCTTTTGGAGAGAAGATTCTATTTGCTGACGATCGCCAACTAGTAAGATATCTACATCCAATTCTGCCGAAGCTTTGATAGCTCCAGCAACTATTTCGTCTGGGGCGTAGTCTCCCCCCATAGCGTCTACTGCAATCCTTGCGCGCGTTAATCCCATTGAGAAAATTTATAGAAGCCTTACAAATTTTAACAGTCTTCGAGAAATATCCCTAATATATTGCTTGTAGTTTGATGTAATTTAACTTAGTCAGGTTATAAATGATTGAGGAATATCCGTCCTTAGAGCAAGAAGGAGGCTGTCTGAATGCTTGAGGTTATTAGCTTTGGTATCATTAGTTTTCTAACAGAAATTTTTGCTCGATCGCCAGTCGAGATAGAACCAATACAGTTATTGGCTTGGCAGAATACAGAGCTTTTTATTCTGCCCGATCTTACCCCCGATCCTGTAGCCGAAAAAATAGTTGACGATTACTTACAAGCTTTAACCGATCGGGGTATTAGTCCCACTCGACAGGGAGTTTGGATTCAATCAGATTGGCACCAACTAGTTAACCACAATGGTAATCGACTTAGATCGGCAGCTTCTCTAACCAAAATTGCCACTACTTTAGCAGCTTTGTCTACTTATGGCGCAGATTACCAATTTGAAACAAAAATTTATGCAGTGGGAGAAATTAAAGATGGAACATTACAGGGTGATTTATTGGTAGAAGGAGATCGCGATCCTTTTTTTGTGTGGGAAGAGGCGATCGCTCTTGGCAATAGTTTACAAAAATTAGGAATTCGTAAAGTTACAGGCAAATTAATTGTTAATGATAAGTTCTATATGAACTACAAGTCTAAATCTTCAGTAGCAGCAGAATTACTTTTAAAAAGTTTAAACGAAAAACTGTGGTCAGCAGAGGTTGCCAGTCAATATCTTACTCTTCCTCTAGGTACTCTTCGTCCTCAAATTCAAATTGTTGGTGGAGTAGAGGTGGTAGAGGGAGCAGGGGAGCAGGGGAGCAGGGGAACAGAGGAAGCAGGGGGAGTAAGGGAGCAGGGGAGCAGGGGAGCAGAGGAAGCAGGGGGAGCAGGGGAGCAGGGGAGCAGGGGAGCAGGGGAGCAGGGGAGCAGAGGAAGCAGGGGGAGCAGGGGGAGTAAGGGAGCAGAGGAGCAGGGGAGCAAGGGGAGCAGGGGAGCAGGGGAGCAGAGAGTTCAGTTATTAGTTCGGCATCAATCTTTGCCTTTGGGAGAAATCCTTAGACAAATGAATATCTATAGCAACAATGAGATAGCTCAGATGCTAGCTGATGCTCTGGGTGGTGCGAGCAAGGTAATGAGTATTGCTGAGGAGTTTGCTTTTGTATCTTCGGGAGATATTTCCCTAATTAATGGTTCTGGCTTAGGAGAAGAAAATCGTATTGCTCCCTATGCTGTCTGTCAAATGTTAATGGCGATCAATCGATTACTTAACTCCCATTCTCTTAGTGTGGTAGATTTATTTCCTCTAGCTGGTAGAGATGTAGTGGGAACTATGCAAAATCGCACTATTCCTACGGGTACAGCCGTCAAAACGGGTACTCTCGATCGAGTCAGTGCTTTAGCTGGAGTAATTCCTACTCGCGAGCGGGGAAATATTTGGTTTGCAATTATTAATAGTGGTAGTCAAACTGAGTTTCTCAGAAAGGAACAGGATCGATTAATACAACGTTTAGCTAACCATTGGCAATTAAATTCTCTTGATTTGACCAACTCTTCTAGTTCTTATTTAGGCGATCCTGCTCGTAACCAAGTCTTAAATTAATCTCAAAATAATAACAGTTGGTATAGGGCGATTACCTTCGGTGGCAGCGAAGCTGATCGCGTAGTGCCAGGCTTCGCCCGATCGCTATGTTAGAAAAAGCTTGAGGTATGATAAACATTCAAGGGAAATATAGTCATACATTTTCAAATGATACCAAATATCTGGCTCTTCTGAGACTTGCTGGTATGAGATAATAATGATACGAACTAAGCAAAGATATGAGGCACGTTGAGAGACATATAGTTAAAGAAAATAATCCTATTTGGCAA
>JBFRWE010000070.1:0-3013 GCA_051439345.1 Xenococcaceae cyanobacterium | reverse complement strand
CTCCATTACCCAAACAATCAATTCAGACCCAATATAAGCATTTCCAGATAATTCCAGATAACTCCTTACGGATTTAACTAATTTTTTTTAAAATTTAGCTAATCCAGATAGCAGTAGTTCAGTGTATGCTATCAATCAAGTTAGTGTGAGGAGTAAGTTAAATGAAATTACATATGGATGCTTTAGAAGTCCTCAAGACAACTAGTCGGACTTTCTATATTCCCATTAGTCTCTTACCAGAGAAATTGCAAGCAGCAGTAGCTTCAGCTTACTTGTGTATGCGGGCGATCGATGAAATTGAGGATCATTCAGAATTAGATAATCTTATTAAAGCCAAATTATTACGCCAAATTAGTCTAAATTTACAAGAAACAGTTAATAATGACTATTCCAATCATTTCACCCAAGGTTTAGAACCTTACCAACAAATTTTACCCGAAGTAAGCTTAAGAATTGGAGAATGGTCTATACTTGCACCAGAAACTATTGCACCACGTATTTGGGATGCTACGGCAGCGATGGCAGATCGTATGGCGTATTGGGCAGAAAATAATTGGACAATTAATACTGAATCAGATTTAGACCGCTACACTTTTAGTGTTGCTGGCGCAGTAGGATTGTTACTTTCGGATCTCTGGGCTTGGTACGATGGCACTCAAACTAATCGTATTCATGCTATCGGATTTGGTCGTGGGTTACAAGCAGTGAACATTGTTCGTAATCATAGTGAAGATCTAAAAAGAGGAGTTGATTTTTTGCCTTCTAATTGGACGATGAAAGATATGCAAACTTATGCTCGTCGCAATCTCCAATTAGCTGATTTATATACTAAGTCTCTAACTTTAGGTCCAGCATTAGACTTTTGCCAGATTCCTCTAGCTTTAGCTTATGGAACTTTAGACGCTATCTCTTTAGGCAAAGATAAACTAACTCGTAGTGATGTTTTAAATTTGGTAGAAAAATTGATGAGAGTCAAATCAGCTTAAGTTAATTATTTTTAGAACAAATTTTGGTATCTCTAGAAAGATTAAATAACTAGGAGCTAATGACCCTTGTGAACAGGGGTTTCAAGCCCTGCCATGTACGGGCATCCCTTTAGTTTTTAGTTTTATTTATCGAGCAAACCTCAGACCGATTAACCAAAAACTAAGAACTAATAACTAATAACTAGAATCTCCGCCCTGAAGGGCGAAGAGATTCAATCAAAACTATAGACCTAAAAGTTTTCACAACTCCAAGAGGATTGCTATAGTTATTAATTATTAATTTGTCTGAGTTGACTGGAGACGAATATGGACTGGTGGCGAAAACTCAAAAAGAATTCCTTAGCAAGATTCGGGGCTATTTTGCTAATCTTATTCTATGTAGCGGTGATTTTTGCCGATTTTGTTGCTCCTTATGACTCCTATTCATCTCAGACAGATGGTTCTCTATTACCACCAACACAAATACACTGGCGATCGCCCGAAGGAGAATGGATTGGTCCTCATGTCTATCCGACTACTCTAGGACCAACACAAGTAGAAACAGGCGATCGAGAATTAAGAGTAGATTTAACTCAACCTTCTCCTCTTCGTCTTTTTGTTAAAGGGAAACCTTATAATTTATTTCAAATTACTCTACCTCTACCGCCCAAATTTGAAGAAGTAACTATCTTTCCTGGTATCTCTGTTCAACGCCATTTATTCGGTGCTATGGGTGAAGGAAAAATTAATCTCTTAGGTACAGATGAACAAGGAAGAGATCAATTTAGTCGTTTAGTTTTTGGAGGCAGAATTAGTCTCTTTATTGGTTTGGTAGGGATTACAATTTCTTTTCCTTTAGGAATGCTAGTAGGAGGTATTTCTGGTTATTTTGGTGGTTGGATTGATGCTATTTTAATGCGCTTAGTAGAAGTATTAATGACTATTCCAAGTATTTATCTACTGGTAGCTCTAGCAGCGGTTTTACCCCCTGGTTTGAGTAGCGCGCAACGCTTTTTACTAATTGTTTTAATTACTTCTTTTATTAGTTGGTCAGGATTAGCCAGAATTATTCGAGGACAAGTCCTATCTCTCAAACAAAGAGAGTTTGTCCAATCAGCCCAAGCCATAGGAGCGCAACCCTTATATATTATTGTGCGCCATATTCTGCCCCAGACTGCGACCTACGTAATTATTTCTGCCACTTTAGCTGTTCCTGGATTTATTGTGGCAGAATCCGTTCTCAGTCTAATTGGTTTGGGTATCCAACAACCCGATCCTAGCTGGGGAAATCTACTTTCGATCGCTACTAATGCCTCGATTTTAGTCCTGCAACCCTGGCTGATTTGGCCTCCTGCATTGTTAATTATCCTCACAGTATTGGCATTTAATCTTTTAGGGGATGGTTTGAGGGATGCTTTAGATCCTCGTACTTTACAAAGGTAAGTGGGTAGTGGTATGGGCGAACAGCCCTAAAGGGTTCGACAGTCGCTTTAAGTCGGGGAACCCGCCCAACGCGCTGTCTCACTGTTCGCCCCTACAGTGGTTAGTTGTTCGTTTTCATAGGGTGGGCAAAATAAAACAAGAACAATAACCACGTCTTATCGAAAAGCTTATTTGCCCACCAAACAGTAGGAAGCTCAAATAATCCAAATAATTATTAATGATCATCTTGTGGTGCAGGACTTAACAACAAATCAAAAGGTTCATCGTATCGAGCATAAACTAAACAAGGCTCTTGCCCACAAACAACGGAATGCTTTGTACCACTAGGTAAGTTGAGATAAGAGTCTGGTGCTAAAGTCTGTTTACTGCCATCATCAGCAATATAAGTAAACTCGCCTTCGCTCCAAAAGAGAACTTCTCGACTGCTGTGGGAGTGATGGGGGAAAAGATATCCAGCAGGTAAACGAATCATCACCTCTGAAGCAGATGTGGCTGGATTACCACTCAGGACAGCAACTTCTGCCCCTTCTGGGATTCCTGCTAAAGGTTTCCAGGTTAAAGTTGAGGGTTCGGCGATCGCACCTGGGGTATTTTCTACTGCCAGG
>JBFRWE010000069.1:0-4060 GCA_051439345.1 Xenococcaceae cyanobacterium | reverse complement strand
ACTCCACTACGCTCTTTAACGGTAGAGGCGATGCCTCCAATGCTGTGAGAAGCGATTACAGAAGAGACGAAGAAAGTGAACTATTTATGGTGTTTAACTACGTTTTACTACTATTTATAGACTACTCTTTAATATTAAATAGAATAAAGCGATCGATCTGTACAAGGGATAGCAGTAAAGTTTATAGGAATGGCACAATAATTGTATTTTTTTGATATTGTGCATATAGTCTATTCTTCTCGTTGTAAATAAGATTCAAATCGTTTTTGTAATTGCTTTACTGGTAAATTTTGAGTCCAGTATTCTACTAAAGTATTACCAAATGCCCAGGCATTACGATCGAGGGGAATATCGCTATCGTTATTAAGTAATAAAGACCACAAAGATAATAAATCAAAGTTACGTAGATTAGGATCGTCACTTAATAACATAAATAAATCGTATGCCATCTGTAGTTTGCCAATAACTAGAGGCAACTGCTCTACAGGAATTTGTTCAGCTAGGGCATAAGCTAAAGCAGCATTACCCGTTGTCATGGTTGAGAGAAATTGCAGTATGGGACTTTTGAGTAAAGCTGTTACTCCTTGAGTAGTTGTCATCTGGAAAGTGTAGCGATCGATAATTTTTGTCGCGGCAACGATACGAGCTTCTCGATCGCGTAAAAACCTTGCTAGTCTATATTGTTTAGCCTCATCAAGATTATCTAGCAAGGCAGTAGATAAAAATTCTATTCCCCAGGCGGTGCGCTCGCTTTTACTATCTTCTGTAACTAGAGGTAAGATTAAATGGCAATAATCTCCCAAGGACTCAGCCCGATACAAAGTTGCTTCCCTAATAGATTTTTCTTTGGGTTTTTCCCCATTTTGCCAATCATAAGGAGGATTCCATTCACGGATAGGACGCAAGCGATCGACTTGAGTGACAATAGCAATAGTGGGTAAATCTTCGATTTCTGCGGTAATATCCTTTAGAAAGTCCACGTCCATCTGTAAAGCAGGATCGAGGGCAGGAGTTACCAGTAAAAGTAAATCTGCATTAGCTGCATAATCTAAGACTAATTCACGGAAATCTGAGCGGTTGACTTGTTCATAACCAGGAGTATCCCAGAGAGTAAGTTGTTCTTCTGCTGTGGCATATTGATATTTTTGGATACGATCTGTACTGGGTAAAACATCTACCTCTGCTAAGTCTTGGCGAAAGAGAGTATTAATGAGACTACTTTTTCCTGCCCCAGTGCGCCCTACTAAAAGAATACTAACGGGTTTTTGAGCAACTTTTTCTGTAGATTCTGCTTGAGTAATAATATCTCTGATGGTTTGAGTTTTAGTTTCAGGTGCAGTTTCTGTAGTAGTAGCAAAAGAAGGTGGTAGAGTATTACCACTATAAAGAGCGATCGCTTGACTGCATAAATTTCTTAAGGCTGCTTCTCGAAACAGTTGGTTTAAATTAGCTATTAGTTGTTGATTTGCTTGACTTGTATAACTTTGACTGGTTGTTTTCGCGATCGCCACAGCAGGATTGATTACCCACTGCGCCCAATTCCAAACTTTAAATAACTTACGGGCGGATGGTTCTAGTTTTTGATAAACTTCATAGGCTTCATAAGCTTGCCCAATGGTAACTTGATTGAGGACTGGAGATAGTTTATTCATCCAACGATCTGTATCATCTACAGTACCGCGAATTAACCCATAAGCTTGAGGAATATAGATATTTAGTAAAGGGCGTTTAACTTCGGGATGGTAAGCATGGGCGACTTCTACTACTAATTCTTGACATCTCTGCCAAAAAGTTTGCCAGTCTTCCCAAATAATCGGATCGTTTTGTGCTGCCTGTAAAATATTTTGTAAAGCAGTTTCTACTTGTTTTCCTGCTTCATCTGTAGAAAATTCAATCTGGTTATCTGAAGATTTTAGTTCATCGGTAATTTCATCGATGGTAGCTTCTATTTGGGCAATTCCTGTTTTAGTCCACTTTGCCAATAACCAACGCCAACCCACAAAAACAAAGATAAATACACCCCAAATCCAATTAATTCCCCACTGATGAATTTGTGTTCCCGCAGCGATTACAAAGAAGATAATAATAGACGCGATCGGTGTTGCTAAAACTATCCATTGCCAAGATTTTAGACGCACCATAGTTAACTTCTCAACTGTTAAATCTGATCTGATTCTATCTAACAGCTAAGATGATTCGGTAATCTTACGATTGAATTGAGCAGTAAATATTGGTCAATAATCCCCCTCTGCCTCCTCTCTCTTGGTCAGCATTCCCTTGCGTCTTACGCCGACGCGGGGTCTGACCGCTGCTTCCTCCGCTCCCTCTGCTTATAATTTAAGAAACTACTCCCATTCACCACAATTAATATCTCTTTTAGGATCGGAGTCTTTATCTTGCTTGAGTTGCTGGATAAATTGCTGATTAGCTTGTTTATCTACTACCCATTTTGATTTTTCAGAAGACCAAACCCCCCTGAAAATAGCTGTATCCCAGTTGCAAGCAGATTTTATTTGGCTAGGAGTAAGATTTTGAGCTTCAATTAAATGTGCATTATGGAGATTAGCACGATAAAGGTTGGTACCTTGAAAATTAGCCCGATAGAAATAGGTATGGGAAAGATTGGCAAGATGAAAATAAGCATCCTGAAAGTCAGCCTCATAGAATCTCGTGCCTTCAAGGTTAGCATGATCTAAGTGAGCTCCTTGAAGTTGATCGTGAGAAATATAAGCACCTTGGAGATTAGCACGATAAAGGTTAGCGTGTTCTAAATTAGCATGAGAGAGATTGGTATTTTCCAGATGAGCATTTTCCAAATGAGTGCCGTCCATCTGAGCCATGGAAAGATTAGCATTTTTGAGACGAACATTTTCCAGATGAGCATGTTCTAGATGGGCGTTTTCTAGGTTAGCACTCTGGAGGTTAGCATTTTCCAGATGAGCATCTTCCAGATGAGCATTTTCGAGATTGAATAACTTTAAGCTTTTCTTCGCTTTGACTAATTTTTCTAAAGAAGAGAGATTATCAGCGCAATTTTTGTGGGACTCAATACAATTATAGACTGATTTTTTTATGGTATTAAATTGGAGTTCTCTCCAGCCAAAATAGCCAGCTAAAATAGCGATCGAGAGAGACGGTATCAGCAATTTAAGACGATTATGGGACGGTTGCTTAGTATCTCTGGAGATAAAATTATTAGCTGATTCTGATTGATTAATATTCATTTAACTAACAATTCTTAATTAATTATTAAAACAAAAAAATAAAAAAACAATTTTAGTAGCTTATTTAAACAGACTAAATCGTAATTGGCACTGGTATTCGTGCTTTCACTGGATCTTCATGAAATATTGAAGCAGTGTTCAAAGTAATCTTGATAATTATACTGAAAATATATTAAATAAATCTTCTCAAGAATAAAAAATATCAACTAATGTTAAGAGGTTGCCTTTAATCTGCTTTGAAATTGTAGAGGTGTTGGCTAAATCGATCGCTGCGGTTAGAATGGCGGAACAAAAATTCTGCTTGAGACAATGGCTAAAGGATTTGGGAAGCGACAATCTACTCTAGTAAGAAAAAGCGAGCGCAATAAAGCCAAGCATCTTTTTCAACAAGGCTTTAGTTACTTTCAATCTGGAGAATTTACTAAAGCAGAAGCTAGTTTTAGGAAACTGCTAGCTAGCCAAGGCGATCGTACTGATGCTTGGAAAATGCTAGGTAATGTTTATTATCAGCAGGGTAATATTACAGACGCGATCGCAGCTTATGAGCGAATTGTTAAATTGCAGCCTAATAATGCAGATGCCTGGAGTAATTTAGGTGTTTTATATGTTGAGCAGAAAAAGCCAGATCGGGCGATCGCAGCTTTTAAACAAGCTATTCATCTACAACCAAACTCTGGAGATGCCCATAACAATTTAGGACAATTATATCTAGAGCAAAAACAATTGACAGCAGCAGAAAAGCATCTTCAGCAAGCGATTAAATGTCAGCCCAATTTAGCTATTGCTCATTATAATCTTGGTAATCTCTATAAAAGTAAGCATCAGTTTGATTTAGC
>JBFRWE010000068.1:0-11010 GCA_051439345.1 Xenococcaceae cyanobacterium | reverse complement strand
CCACCAGAAGATAGCACGACAAAGAAAGCAGTTTCATTTCGAGCTATCGCAACAGCTACTAGCAAAATATGATGCTGTTTTTGTCGAAGACTTGACCGTCAAAAACATGGTGCGCCGAAACAAACCGAAACAGGACGAGGAAGGAAAATATCTACCAAACAATCAGAGTGCCAAATCTGGCTTAAATAAAAGCATACTGGACTGTGGCTGGAGTCAATTCCTTGATATTCTTTCATTCAAGGCTGAGAGAGCTGGTTTGAAAGTCATCAAGATCAATCCCAGAGGTACAAGTCAAGTGTGTGTGAACTGTCTAAATAGAGTAGAAAAGCAGCTTTCAGACCGTTGGCATTGTTGTTATCATTGCGGTGTAATGATGCCACGCGATTGGAACTCGGCTTTGTTGCTCAAAAAACTGGGGCTGGACGAAACCCTCAGTCTAAAACGCTCAACCTCACGGAAGAAAAGCCAGCACTATATCGCGTAGCGATTAGTGTCTGGAGTCGTCACTGGTTATGATTAATACCTGAGTTTACATGATGTTGGTATGAATATAAAAACCCTACAAATAGGTTTAGAATGGTTTCCCGAACAAGGAGGAGGACTCGATCGCGTTTATTATGATTGCACTCGCCATTTACCCAAAGTAGGAGTAGAAGTAAGGGGTTTAGTTGCAGGTTCACCCCAAGTGGCACAAGCTACTAACAGACAAATCCAAGCTTTTGCACCAGCTAATTCATCTCTACTTAAACGCTGGTTAGCAGTTAAACAAAATTTTAATCAGTTAATCATTCAAGCAGAATACGATCTGATTGTTTCCCATTTTGCTCTATATACTTTTCCTGTACTGAATCAAATTAAGAACTTTCCTTTAGTCACCCATTTTCACGGTCCTTGGGCATTAGAAAGTGATGTAGAAACAAAAAAAACTTTGGCTATTTGGTTAAAAAAAGAATTAGAAAAAACTTGTTATCGGCGTTCTTGTCAATTTATTGTTCTCTCTCAAACTTTTCGGGATATTTTACATCAAGAATACCAAGTACCCTTAGAACAAATTAATATTGTGCCTGGGGCAGTAGAGATCGATCGTTTTGCTCTTAATCTGTCTACTGCTGAAGCTAGAACTAAATTAGGCTGGAGTCAAGACCGTCCGATCATTTTTTGTGTACGCAGACTAGCAAAACGCATGGGTTTAGAAAACTCGATCGCTGCTATTGACCAAGTCCGTAAACAATATCCTGATGTTTTGTTATATATTGCAGGTAAAGGTGCATTAGCTGAAACCCTACAACAACAAATAGCAGAATTAGAACTTACTCGCAACGTTAGCTTATTAGGATATATTGCCGATGATCGATTACCCCTAGCTTATCGTGCTGCCAACTTCTCCCTTGTGCCTACTACTGCTTTTGAAGGTTTTGGCTTGATTATCATCGAATCTTTAGCTGCTGGCACTCCCGTAATTGGTACTCCCATTGGTGGAATTCCCGAAATTCTCCAACCTTTCTGCCCAGATTTACTGTTTGAGTCTGCTACTGTAAATAGTATTGCTCAAGGAATTAGCGAAATTTTATCTGATGAGCGTAAATTGCCTAGTCCAGAAGCTTGTCAAGCTTACATTCAAGCAAACTATACTTGGTCAAAAATTGCTCAACAAATAAAATCTGTTTACCTCAAAGCCATAAATTAAATACTTACTAAAAATTCTCTAGTTAATTAGTCTGATCTTCTAGATTGGCAACGGCTAACTCAGACTTTAAGGCTTGAATTTTATTCATAATTACTTGACGATTTTGCTCATCTTTGATCTTGGGTAAGATCATCGACCAGGCAAGAATTTGAGCTTCTCTAGTATCAGGATTAGTAGCTAAAAATTTAGCTGTTTTTAGATTTTTTTGAGCAATTTTTTCCCCAAGCTTATCCCCACGTTTTCTAGCCCATTTGGCTGCTGTTAAATAAGACTTTCTAGCTGCTTGAGTATCACCTAAATATAATAATTCATCCAAACCTTTGTATGTCCAGAGATAAGATACTTCAGGGTGAATTTCAGGAGAAATTGACTCTAAAACTCTGTTCATTAAATCAACAGTTTTTTCTGGTTTGCCAGCATAAAGAGAATTAGCCGTAGCAAGAGCTAAATAAGCTTCGGTGAAGTGAGGATCGTATTGAATAATAGTTTCAAAATAATCAGGTATTAAAGAGTAACCAGTTTGATTTCGTGATTCTTTGTCCCCAAGATACTGAATATAGTTTAAGTAAAGCAAATCTGCTCGCAAATTACCAAAACCAAAAGAAGGTACTACTTTTTGTCGATCAATTGCTTTTTTTTGGTTGATTTCTTCGTTTAGATGATTAATTAAGGGAGTTTGATTAATAGAGTCATAGTAATGTTTGCTTTGTAGCTTAACTATTCCTATGGTGCAAATTGATAAAATTAGATATGGTAATAATCTTGCTTTGCTTTGGTTAATTTGAGATAGCATTTTTTAACAATAAATATTTTGATAAGTATTTACAAATTAATTAGGCAGATAGCCTACGTATATATAAAAAATAGTAGAATTACTTAGATTGTCAGTAATTCTACTAATGATATCATTTTGTTCAGTAATTGCAATAGAGTAGTTCTCAGTTAAATGAGGTATAACCTAGCAATTAACTAAGTGCTGATTGGTTATTATTGATTGTGATGGGAACTTAAAAGGCGAACTCTGAACTTATTTGCCATAAAAAATAGCCCTATAGCCAAAATTAATAAACTCCAAATTGAATTTGATTCAGGAACAGATTGTAAATCTACAGGATTAGCTGATAACCTAATATTATCAAAATTTACTTCTAACCCAGTACTTTCTAAAGTATTTAAAAGTCTTATTTGCAAAGGTTCTCCTAGATTTAGATCTTTTGTTGTAGTTGTAAAAGAGATAGTAGTTGTATTAAATTCTCCTTCTACTACAGCTAAAGTATTGTTATCTTCAGCAATTATTGTATTCCCTGCTAATAGCTGCACTCCATAACCAGGAAAACCAGCAAAAAAATCAGAACCAGGATTGCCAACTTCAACTTTTAGAGTATATTCTGTATTGGCTTGTAAGGTATTAGCAAGAGTTTGAGTAAACCCAACGACTCCACTATTTGGAGCTTGATTTAAAAAAATAGCACCAATATTTTCACCTTCAGGTGCTTCATCAGCAAAAAAAGTGGGAGAGGGATTCCAAACACCAGGATAGGAAGTTGCTAAATTAGTGTCCGCAGGTATTAAACCGTTAGGATCGTATAATTGCCATCCAGGTGGAGTTGTAAAAGTGAAAATTTCTTCTCCTACAATTGGTTCTAATCCTGCCAAACTAGGCTCTTCAAATCCTGAATTAGAGATGGCAATCTCAGCAGCTTTAACTGGAGTAGCAACAATAATCAAGTTGAGCAAAAAGATAAGACTGCCGATGGTTATATTGAGTGATTTAGTCATCTTTAAAAGCTTGTTAGACGGGTAGCTAAATAGAATAAATATAAAATAAAAAAGTGTTATTTGCTGGGTTATTGATCGCCATCACAAAAATAAAACATTAAGATAGAAAAGTTGATTTGAACTAGAAGATTTTTTCTGACTATGCTTAACAAGCATCTCTATATACTCTGCACAAAAATTTTAGAGTGGTTTAGGCGAGTCACTTTAGTATCGATCGCTTTTTTTTTAGTCTGTTTTTTGTATGGATGGATCATTGAACCAAACTGGATTGAAGTTGTTCCTATTCAGTTAACTTTACCTCATCTAACACCGGCATTTGATGGTTTTAAGATAGTTCAGATTAGTGATATACACGTCAGTCGTTATATGACACAGAAACGTTTAGATAAAATAATTACACTAATTAATCAACAAAAGCCAGATATAGTAGCAATTACTGGCGATTTTGATAGTAAGCTTGCGCCTTTTAATGCTCATCTTCTGAGCGAAGAATTAACTAAAATAAATCCTCAAGAAATTACTTTAGCTGTTTTGGGCAATCACGATCATTTTCGGCACAAAGAAGTTCGTGTAAGAGCAGCTTTAGCAGAAAGTAATGTGCTGGAATTAAATAATAGTATTTACACTATCTACAGAAATGGAGAAAAACTCAGCTTTGCTGGTATAGATGACCCCTATGTAGGCAAACCAAACTTAAAACTAGTTTTACAAAAATTACCAGCAGATGGTGCAAATATTGCTTTAGTTCATGAACCAGATTTTGCCGATCGACTCGCTCAAACTGATAGATTTGATCTACAATTATCTGGTCATTCTCATGGAGGACAAGTTAATATTCCTGGTCTAGGTCCTGTTGTTTTACCAATAGGAGGTCAGAAATATAGTTTAGGATTAAATCGGATCAAAAATTTGCTTGAATACACCAATCGAGGTATAGGAATGACTAGTATTCCCATCCGCTTCAATAGTCGTCCAGAAGTTACTATTTTCACTTTAGATACTATTAATTAATCCAGATAAAGCAATTTGAAAATTAATTAAAAACAGCAAAATAATTTTTTAAATTTATTTAAATATTTATTTTTGGTTAAGAAAAATTTAAGAACAAGTAAACCTTAAGTCGAATTTTAGTAACTTACGTGTTTGTATTCTTATTACTTGTTGTTTTGATGTACCTTCTTTAAATACTTTTAAATCGTTGCGCACTAGTTTTCTCAACTAAGGTTTTAGATAATCATTGCCATGCTTATATTTTGTCTCTTATTTTTTACTTTTTTTTGATTGAATTCATTTCAAGGTAGTATAGATTACATGATTGTCTGCAAAAAGCTTTGCTACTTTTTTAAAGTCAATGAATACCAGAAAAAAAACAGTATTGCTGTTTCAACCATCTAAGTTTCAAGCTAAGATATGGCGTTTTGTTCTGAGTGAACACAATATTATTGTGATTTGGGAAGCAAATTACAATAATCAAAAGCCTATTGAAAATAAATTTAAAATATTAGATTTTAAACCAGATGCGCTCATAATAGATTTAAAAATAGATGATGCCTATGAAATTTGTCGGTGGTTTCATGAAAATAATCCTGACTCGAAAATTATTTTAACTACCGATCCTAAAAATGGATATTCATCAGTTATTCGTCGATGGGCAATGAGCCAAGGTGTAAATGAACTGTTGATGAATTTTCAAAAGAAAAATTTATTCTCTAGTGTCATCGCTAATATTAATTCTGTCCTCAAAGCTTTAGACTATCCACCTGCTCAACCAGAAAATATAGTCAGAGCATTGCATTCTCTTGGACAAAAAAATGTCTCTATACCCTCAGGAGCAATTCAATTAAGACAACCAAGCATATCTAATCAAAACTCGGATCTCAATACAGCTACAACCATCTCTCCTCTAGTCCCTTATTCTTTGGGCTTTTTTATCGCTATTCTTTTGACATTAACAGTTGTCTTGGATTTAAGTGTGTTGTGGTTAGTTTCTCCAGTGCAAGGACTTCAAAAAAGAGTTTTAGTTCATATTAGAGACCAGAAAAAAAGCGCGCAAACAAAAATTAGTAATCTTAAAAAATCAGACAGCGTACCTAAGGGAATATTTAGTTATGGTGGAAGTACTACCTGGGCTCCAATTCGGCATACAGTAAATCCCCAAATAGCTGAGAAATATCCTCAATTTAATTTACGTTATGTGCCACCTATTAACGCCACACCTGGTTCAGGAACAGGAATTCGTATGTTGCTAGAAGGAGACCTAGATTTTTCGCAATCATCTCGCTCGATCGAGCAAAAAGAACATGTCCTTGCCCACCAGCAGGGATTTAGCCTCAGAGAATATCATGTCGCTATTGATGCTATTGCCATCGCCATTCATCCTTCTCTAAAAGTATCAAATTTGACAACAGAACAATTAAAGAAAATTTATGTAGGTGAAATTACTAATTGGCAGGAAGTAAATGGTCCAGATTTAGAAATTATACCTCTTTCTCGCAGGGAAGAAGATGGAGGTACACCTGAATTTTTCCATCAACATGTATTACATGGTGATCCTTTTGGTAGCAATGTTAAATATGTTTATTCAACTACCGATGGATTGAATCAGATTAGACAGACACCAGGAAGTATTTATTATGCTTCTGCACCAGAAGTTATACCTCAGTGTACAGTTAAATCTTTGTCCATAGCTGATACAAACGGAGAATTTATCCCTCCTTACCTTCCTCCCGCAGTACCGCCAGAAAGTTGCCCTCAAAAACGTAATCAAATTAACACTGCAGCTATTACAAATGCTACTTATCCTTTAACTCGCTATTTATCTGTCATTGTTAAACAAGATGGAGATAGAGCTCAGAAAGGAGGAGAAGCCTATGCTCAATTACTACTTACTGAAGAGATGCAGAAATTGATTGAAGAAGCAGGATTTGTTCCCATAAATCGACGATGAAATTTACTTAATAAATATAACTTATAAGCACCTAAACTAAACAAAATTAACATTGATTAATCACAAATAACCATGAAAAACCAAGATTACTTTTGTACATAGTTATGATATTTAAGCTGTATTTTAAACTACACTTAAAATAACAAATAAATCTTATTTATTTTTATTTTGTTACTTGTGTTTCTGTTCTTATAAACTACATAAGTAAACAATTTTTTGTAGACATGATTTAAAATGAACACCAGGCGAAAAAGTGTTTTGCTGTTTCAACCATCTAGGTTTCAGATTGCCATATGGCGAGCGATTCTCTCTGAACAACATATTTCTGTAACATGGTATTCAGAGTATACTGAGGAAAAACAAATTATAAATTATTGTCAAACACCACAATCTAGACCAGGGGTAATCTTAATAGATTTACAACTAGACAATGCCTATGAGCTTTGTTATTGGTGTTCTAAGCATTGTCCTGGCTCAAAAATTATCTTAACCGTAGATGCAGCCAAAGGATATTCGCCAGTTATTCGCCTCTGGGCAGATACTCAAGGAGTAGAGAAACTATTAATTAATTTTCAACAGCAAGATTTATTGTCTAACGTAGTTACTAATCTTAACTCTGTCCTCAAAGTTTTAGACTCTCAACCAGCCAATAAGACAAATGTCATTAAAGCATTACGTTCTCTCGACCCACAAATTATAGCTTCATCCCAGAACATTCTTCCTGTCAAAAACTCCCTCGATCCTCAAGAAAATCAACAAGCAAAAACAACTATAGTCATATCACCATTTATTGGCTATTCTCTGGTTTTTTTCATAGTTGCTCTTTTCTTAGCTATAATCGTGCTTATTGGCACTATGCTTTGGTTTCTATTCCCAGCGCGAGAAACTTGGAGTAAAGCTTCAGTTCAGAACCAAAAGCTGGGAAAAAGCATCCGTAATAATCCTGTTTTTTTCCAACACATTGATAATGTACCTAGCGGAATATTCAACTATGGTGGTAGCACTAGCTGGGCTCCTATTAGAAAGATAGTAGACCCCATAATTCAAACAACTTGGTCAGAATATAAATTGCGTTACACTAGCCCTGTCATTGGTAATCCTGGTTCTAGCACTGGCATTCGTATGTTGTTAGAAGACCAACTTTCTTTTGCTCAATCTTCTCGTCCGCTTACAGAAAAAGAATTTGAGCAAGCTAAGACCAGAGGTTTTTCTCTTAAACAGATACCCGTAGCTATAGATGGAATAGCTATTGCAGTCAATCCAAACTTGCAAATTCCTGGTCTAACTCTGGCACAACTTCAAGATATCTATACAGGTAAGCTTACCAGTTGGAAACAAGTTGGTGGTTCAGATCTTCCTATTGTTCCTTATTCTAGAAATGTAGAGGAAGGAGGCACTGTAGCCTTCTTTGTCAATAATGTTTTAGAAGGTAAGAAGTTTGGAGACAATCTGCAACTGGTTAAAAATACAACGGAAGGTCTTAGAAAAGTAATTTCCAATCCTGGGGGCATATATTACGCTACTATACCTGAAGTAATACATCAATGCAAAATTAAACCTCTACCTATTGGACGGAAACAAGAAGAACTAATTTCCCCTTATCAAAAGCCCTATGTATCTCCATCCCAATGTCCTGAAAAACGCAATCAGATCAATATAAACGCTCTTCAAAGTGGTGAGTATCCTATTACTCGCAGACTATTTGTCATTGTTAAACAAAATGGTCAACGAGATGAAAATGCGGGTTTAGCCTATGAACAATTACTACTAAGCGAACAAGGTCAAGAATTGATTGGGCAAGCAGGATTTATTCCTATACATTAGATAGGCGGGGTATTTATATTAGCTCATCCAGATAGATTTGAGGGGTAAATATTAATAATCCTCCTCTGCTCCTTCACTCATTTTCTAGCTTAATTACTCAGGAATACAACCAAGCAAAGCAGCGAGTAAAGCTTGTTGTGCATGCATTCTATTCTCTGCTTGCTCCCACACTCTTGATTGTTTTCCTTCAATTACTTCTGCGGTGATTTCTTCCCCTCTATGAGCAGGTAAACAGTGCAGAACTATTGCTTCTGTATCTGCGTAGCTCAATAATTTTTCATTAACTTGATAAGGTTGAAAAATGGGAATTCTAGTAGATGCTAAATTCTCTTGTCCCATACTCGCCCATACATCAGTATAAACTACTTGTGCTTCTTTCACTGCTGCGATCGCGTCATGGGTAATAACAATCTCTGCACCGTGGTTGGCTATTGCCTGAGCGTGCTGGACAATGGGTCGATCTGGTTGATAATCAGCTGGTGTGGCTATACGCACATTTATCCCCATCAAAGCACAACCTAACAAGAGAGAATGAGCTACATTATTACCATCACCTACATAAGTTACGGTTTTACCCACTAAAGAACCAAAACATTCTTCGATGGTAAGTAAATCTGCCAAAATTTGACAAGGATGTTCTAGATCGGTGAGAGCGTTAATAACAGGAATTTGAGCATATTCAGCAAAAGTTGTCACATCTTCTTGCTTAAAAGTACGAATAGCTAAAATATCGAGATATCGATCTAAAACTCTAGCTGTATCTTCGATGGGTTCTCCTCTGCCTACTTGAGTTACATTGGGGTTGAGATCGATTACCTGCCCTCCCAACTTATACATAGCAACACTAAAAGATACTCGTGTGCGTGTAGATGCCTTGTAAAAGAGTAGTCCTAATGTTTTATTAGAATGACAAGTTAGCTGACCACTTTTAAATTGTTTAGCTACCGCTAAAAGACCTTTTACTTCTGCTGGACTTAGATCTGCTATTCCTAATAAATCTCTTCCTTTTAGTTGTTTCATTTTCTTAGAACTCGTCGGCGATCGACATCAGGATAGGAAGACTACATTCTAAAGCTAAAGGTATACGGAAATCAACTAGTAGACTGTTAAGGCAATATAACAATTTTAATTTGATCGAAACTATAGCAGTATGCAAATTCTTGAGGTTTGTATTGCTATAGCTAGATAAACAAAAAAATAGCTGCCTATAGACAAGACAGCTAGTGTATTAAACAAATAACTTGATAGAAGCTAAGGACTTAGTAATCGAAATCTCCACCACCAGGAGCAGCAGCTTTATCTTTCTCAGGCTTGTCAACTACAATACATTCAGTAGTTAAGACCATACCTGCGATCGAAGCTGCATTTTGTAGTCCAGAGCGAGTTACTTTAGCAGGATCGACAATACCTGCTTCAAACATATCGACAAATTCATTAGTAGCAGCATTGAAACCAACGTTGAAATCTTTTTCCTTAACACGCTCGGCAATTACTGCACCATTTTGACCAGCATTTTCAGCAATCCGCTTGAGAGGCGCAGTCAAAGCACGAGAAACAATCATTGCTCCAGTTAAACCTTCGTCTTTAAGGTTAGCAGTTGCCCATTGCTCTAAATCAGCAGTTAGATGAGCTAGAGTAGTACCACCACCAGGAACAATACCTTCTTCTACCGCAGCTTTAGTCGCGTTGATCGCATCTTCTAAACGTAGTTTGCGGTCTTTCATTTCGGTTTCAGTAGCAGCACCTACTTTAACTACAGCTACACCACCAGCTAATTTAGCGAGACGCTCTTGGAGTTTTTCTTGATCGTAAGAAGATTCAGTTTCCTCGATTTGACGGCGAATTTGTTCGCAACGAGTTTTAACTTCTTGTTCGTTACCTTCAGCAACAATAGTAGTATTGTCTTTGGTAATTGTAATACGACGAGCTTTACCAAGCATCTCAATCTTGGTACCTTCTAGTTTCAAGCCAGCATCTTCGGTAATTACTTGACCACCAGTAAGCACAGCAATATCTTCGAGCATTTGCTTACGGCGATCGCCAAAACCTGGAGCTTTAACCGCAGCTACATTTAAAACACCCCGTAGACGGTTGACTACTAAAGTAGCTAAAGCTTCTTTCTCGATATCTTCAGCAATAATCATCAAGGGTTTGCCTTGACGGGCAACTTGTTCGAGAATAGGAACTAAGTCTTGTACTAAAGTAATTTTTTTATCAGTAACTAGAATGTAAGGCTCATCAAGAGTAGCTTCCATTCTTTCGGTGTCAGTGACAAAGTAGGGAGAAATGTAACCTTTATCGAAGCGCATACCCTCAGTGATTTCCAATTCGGTAGTCATAGACTTACCTTCTTCTAGGGAAATAACACCTTCTTTACCTACTTTATCCATCGCTTCGGCAATCATTTTACCGACTTCTTCGTCATTACCTGCGGAGATAGCACCTACCTGAGCGATCGCTTTAGAGTCACCTACTGGCTTAGCATGTTCGGCTACTTTACTAACTAAATATTCAGTAGCTTTATCAATACCGCGTTTGAGAGCGATGGGATTAGCTCCCGCAGCTACGTTCCGTAAACCCTCTTTAACAATAGCATGAGCCAATACAGTAGCAGTAGTAGTACCATCCCCTGCTACGTCATTAGTCTTAGAAGCAGCTTGACGAATGAGCGATACTCCAGTATTTTCGATATGATCTTCTAATTCAATTTCTTTGGCAATAGTCACCCCATCATTAACGATTTGGGGTGCGCCAAATTTCTTCTCTAGTACTA
>JBFRWE010000067.1:0-7611 GCA_051439345.1 Xenococcaceae cyanobacterium | reverse complement strand
TTAAAGCCATCGAACTTGATAGCCCTTGGAGCTTTGGTGGTTACGGCAATAGGTGTATGGGGCGGGATAACAATCTTTAGCAATCAGCAAAAATTAGAGGTCAAGAATAAATGTGATGTCAGTCAAGCAAGGCAAACAGCAGGGAGTAAAACTAGTTCTAGTCAAACCATAGAATGTAGTGATGATTCAAAGATAGAAGAGGTAGTACAGGAGTAAAGCTATAAATTGATGCAGAAGAGAAAAAGGGTTGCTGTCATAAATATGGTGATTGCTTTGTTCTTACTGGTGGGATGTCAAACCCAAACAGTAGAAAGTAAGGATGGTAGTTCAGTCAAAGATTCTGCACAAAGACAATCAATTACAGTATTCGGAGCATCACCAGAGCTGCTGGCAGAAGCAGAGAAAGAAAAAGAAAAGGCAAAAGAGGAACTACAAACACTAAAGAAAGATCGAAGCTTAAGCGGAACAGCCAAGAGAATATTAGCAGAAGCAGAAGAAGCAGAAGAGCAGGGGGATAATAAACGCTACTTATCTAAAATACAAGAATATAGAAAATTACTTAATGATGAGCCAATTAAGAGAGCAGCAGAGTCATGGATTCTAGAAGGAAGAGTATTATTTTCGCAACTGAAGTTGAAAGAGGCTCAACAGGCAATAGAGAAAGCAGTTCAACTCGATTCCGCCAATCCTGAGTATCTTCTAATCCTGGCAGAATATATGGAATGGAATGGGGAGTACAAGAGGATGCTAGAAGTATCCTTAAAAGCCATGTCCAGGATTAAGAGTCAGGAATCCTTAGAGGAAAGTGTGCTGGTCGATGGCTATTCAAGTTTAGGCAGGGCGTATTTATTGACAGGTGATTATAAGTCGGCAGTTGAGCCTTTACAAAAGTCATTAGAGCTGAGGAAGAAGTTGTTAGGAGAGGAGCATCCATCTGTAGCTTTAAGTATAAATAATCTGGCAGAACTCTACTAAGCTTGGACTCACCTAAGTTGCATACTCTCTGTTGCCTATTCCCTCTTGCCTATTGCCTTGACCAGAATTGAAGAATGCAGTTTAAATGCGTCTAAGCTTATGCACAGGGAAGATATGAAGATGCCGAATCTTTATATGTAGAAGCCTTGGAGATGTATAAAAAGCTGTTAGGAGAGGAGCATCCATCTGTAGCAACGAGTATAAATAATCTGGCATTCCTCTACCACGAACAACGACGATACTTAGAAGCCGAACCGTTATATATTCAAGCCTTAGCAATATACGAAAAAGTATTAGGAAAAGACCATCCGAATACTAGGCAGCTTCGAGAAAACTATCAAAGATTGCTGGAGGAGAAGAAGTAATCGAGGTGGGGAGGAGCGATCTTCTTGTGGAAAGTCAAAAGTCAGAAGGGATTACATTTGTAGTTATCTGGGTGGGTCGATCGCCCTTAAAAGAAGAAGACAACAAGGTAGTATATTTGTAATCAAAGAATTAAAATACCTGACCCACCAAGTCTGGTAGTTGGTTACAGATAGAAACCAGATCGGCATTGGAAGGTAAATCAGCAGCAATGCACCTCAACATGGTCATAGCCCTTTTAGCTGATTTCTTCACAGTAGCATCTTGAAGGTTTTGTAGAGCGATCAGCGAAGCTGGTACGCTAAGCGAGATAGCCTTGGGAGAAGTCAAAAGTTAAAACTGATTACAGTTGTAGTTGTATTGATGGAGCGTACGCTCTTTCGAGAAGACCATAACAAGATTAAATCTTACGGCTCAGTAAATTCGCCTAAATTCAAATCCAAATTTTCTTGGGAGATTAAAACTCTTGGGATACCATTGTCACTAAACAAAACCTTTTCTACCTCATAGAAAAAACCATCTAACTGGAGCAAATCACCAGCTACGGGGATTCTTTCTACTGCCATTCGATAACGAAAACTGCCGTCATGATTGTAGATGTGGATTTCTGGTTTAAACATTTTTGTCTATACTTCTACAAAAAGAGCGATAAAATTATTTTGACATGGGTTTAACGTTCATTTTGACGGTGTGAAGCAGAGCGGAGCTAAAATTTGATTTTGAGCCTCAACGAGTGTCATGAGTGAACTATCTTGTCCACTGGGATTAAATTGCCAAGAACTTCCCTGTCCCAACCAAGAGAGTTGTCAATTCTGGACACTGCCGTTACCCATTCCCTGGTTGAGAAATTCAGAGTGTTGGGTGGTTGAGCCAGTATCACTTTTGTTGGCAGAATACGCTCAGGAACATCAAATTGATAAGGAGAGTTATTCCTGGTATTTCTTTAGGGAGGCAATTAAGGGCTCTTATCGAGAAGGAGGATGGCAAGCAGCAGAGCCTCTGCCCTATGAAAAAAGAGAAAAGGCTTTAGTCGTCCGTCTAAACCAGTCAAGCTTTGCACCTGCGGTGGAGCTGGAGGCGATGAAAGGGAGAAAGAGAGAAAGAGAAAATTTCTATTTATGGATAGGTTTTATTGGCGCACCGTTGTATAAGTATGGCTATTTCTGGCTCTCATCGGAATCAACCTGGAATGAATTATGGGGGAACAAAGAATATTTTCCTTAGTATATTTGTAGTTTAATTTAACTCAAGAAAGTGAAAGTGCCTTGAGGATTTTGAAGGGCTTGGGCGATCAGCGAAGCTGGCACGCTTCGCGTGATCGCCTTTCAAAGAGAGAGGATGATAATATGTAGTATAAATGTAATTAAATAGAGGAAGAAAGTATGTAGGAGTGATCGCCTAAAACCCTGCAAGTAGATCGCCATTGGTGCAGATGAGATAGATAGGGAGTAAAGAGTATTTCAAATGTGTTGATATTAGCTAATATAGGACAAAAGTTCAATAATAATCATGACCTTCGAGGGAAATGACCAAAAAGGAAACTCTCAATAGGAACAACAACTGCGCCAATAAAAGTGCTGGCTGTGGTAGGATAGCCGAATTCCTGACTGGATTTACTGTAACCTTTGCTCTATCAGAGAAACCCGCTCAGGCATACTTGTTGAATAACACTAATAGATTCTTTAGTGAAGCCTTTCCACCACTAGCCTCACTTTTTACTTTAATCATCCATGTCATCACGTTCGTTATTTGCATTCGCATAATCTGGTATTGTGCTGAGGGTGTTCAAGGCTTGGTAGCTTTCATACGGAGTGGCGACAGTTCTGCTCTCTATTCCTCTGGGAAAAATCTAATCACTTTATTCTTTTTCCTGGGTTTATGGGAGCTAGGAATAATGACCTTGATCGCAGGTTCTAGCTAATTTTTGGGGAAGCGATCGACCTAGCTTCCAGTCAAGCTAGAGATAGCCTTTACTTCTCCCTTCAGCATATTACAGGTATTACAGGTAGTTAAAGTAAAATGTGACGGATAGTGCGACCTGTTCCTGGTAGGAGCTTCTAGAAACTAGAAGGGTATGACTAGGGTGATACGTTCAAGCGAGAACCTTGAAAATAGCATAACTGTTCTTTGGATGGAGGTGAAAGTCCTCCCCTTTAAGGTTAGAAGTGACTCCCTATCTGACCACGGCGAGATTAATCATCAGACCGAAGCTGGTATCAGGGCGGAATTAGAGGTGAATCAGATTAGCCACACTACCGCTAACGGGGAGATACTATGGTGCGATTCGTTCATACGAAATCCTCTACTGAGGAGGGATGTATGGCTTTCTGTTAAGTAATCCAATTCTGGATTGAGTTCGCACTTTAATCCTTAACAGAAATGATAACTTGTAATTCTTCAATGTGAGGTGATTATCAAGAGAAAACCAATTCATTGCGACCTTGTGCGGGTTGAAAAGCACAGAGCGCCCCCTCTGGCGACGGAGGAGAGGAGTTTCCCTTACATCTGGGATGACAACCCAGATGTAATATGCGGGACTGAAAGCGGACAGAGCGACAATTGCTGAAAACGCCTAACCGCAAGCAAGAGTTCTATATCCGACCCTGGACTAAAGGTAAATCTGAGGAAAAGGACATCGTGGGGTAGAAACATTCTAAACGAATCATCTACTGAACCGTCTTAACTCCCTAGCAGGGAATATAAGCTAGTGGTTCAAGCCACTCCCTGCGTCTGAAACATCAGACAGGATAATGATTCACAACATTCGTGGTTTGTTGTGACGCACAATCAATCCACATAGGCGGACAGATGAACCCTAAAGAACTCAAATCAACTGTATATGTCTCCATGTACAGCAAAGAATTACAGGAACGAAGTAACTCATTCTCACCTCCAGGACAACTGGTAGGTATCGTCGAAACCGTATGGTGAGATTGAGGAAGATGGGTCAAGAAGCCAAAGCCTAGCTTGAAATTACAAGCATTTTGCCTGAAAAGGGAAGGGATAACTCCCAGGATATGCAGACGTGACTCGCAATATATTGATGTGTAAAGGTACAAGTAGTAGCAAATATGCCTAGTACAGATTCAATCAAACTGAATACTGTGGGATGGGACGAGATCAATTGGCGTAAAGTCGAGCGATACGTCTTTAAGTTGCAAAAGAGCATTTACGCAGCATCTCGTCGTGGAGATGTAAAAAGAGTAAGAAAACTCCAAAAAACACTTATGAGGTCTTGGTCAAATAAGGTTTTATCGATTCGTCGGGTAACACAAGATAACAGAGGGCGAAAGACAGCAGGAGTGGATGGGCAAAAGTCCCTATCCCCAGAAGCACGTTTTAAACTCGTAGGACAACTCAAATTTTCAGGCAAAAGTAGACCCACTCGCCGAGTATGGATACCCAAATCTGGAAAGGATGAAAAACGTCCATTGGGAATACCAACAATCTACGATCGAGCTTTACAAGCATTACTAAAAAATGCCCTCGAACCAGAATGGGAGGCTCTTTTTGAGCCTAATTCGTATGGGTTTCGACCAGGACGTTCCTGTCAAGATGCAATCTTAACAATAAAAAACAGTATTTTGAAGAAACCAAAGTTTGTTTTAGATGCTGACATATCAAAATGTTTTGACTGCATTAACCACGTTGCTCTACTCCAGAAACTCGGATACACGGGTAAAGTCAGGCAACAAATAAAAGCATGGCTAAAATCTGGGGTCATTGACCAAAGAGTATTTACTGCCACATCTGAAGGAACACCGCAAGGAGGAGTAATTAGCCCATTACTCGCTAATATTGCTCTTCATGGAATGGAAGCTATGCTGAAAGAGTTAGTAAAAACCATAAAGATTAGATATCCCAGTGGTAAGGTATTAAGTCAACGAGAAAAGGCTCAATCATTGACCTTTATCAGATATGCCGATGACTTTCTCGTCCTTCATAGCGATCTCAATATAATCCAAAGATGCAGAGAATTAATCTCTGAGTGGTTAAAAGGCATGGGATTGGAACTAAAACCATCAAAGACCAGAATCGCCCACACTCTACTTCCAGAACAAAGCGAGGATGGGTTAGCTGGATTTGACTTCTTGGGTTATCACATCCGTCAATTTAGGGTGGGAAAGTACAAAAGTTCAATACATCCAAGCTCCAAAGAAAAACTTGGTTTTAGGACACTCATTACACCATCAAATGATGCCTGTAAGAAACATCAACAGAAACTGAAAGATGTTCTTAAAAAAAATAAATACTCCCACCAATCAAAGCTCATTATGGAGCTTAACCCGATTATCAGTAGATAGAAATTTTTGGGGGAGGCGATCGCCAACCCCCTCATTGATTTTTATTTCGCTTCATTTTAAGTACTAATGTTCTAAAAAACGCGCAGCCAATATAACTATTAGTTATAGAATCAGTCCGAAATAGTTTGAGTTATAATAGAAGCTAAATATTTGGGGGATAAAACTATTACAACAGGGAGAATATTTTCTCGTTATATTTAGTTTTAAAAAACTGAGTGGTTAGATGTCAGTTTTTTTAAGAGATAGTCGATATTTGAGCCTATTTTGGCAAAAGTCCTCCCTTCCACACCTCTCCTGCTGTAAACGCAGGGTGAGTTCTCAATTTTCTGGCTGAAAAATTAGATTTTTTTTTCTGGTTTAAACTATTAATTAGCCATCGGGAATATAGATGATTTCTTTCACTTCATAAATCCGATTTACTGCGTTCGATAAAAAGGCTAGCATTTGTTTTAAAGGAAACAAATGATGATAGACTAAACGTCCACCTCGTCTAGGTTTAGATATTTTCGACCATAAAATATAAATCCAAATATTAACCATTAAAAAGGAAATTCCCAGATATAGTAATCTAATTATAGGATTTTTAGTAGTAGTTCTAATGCGACAAAAGTTTTTAAGACGGTAGCTAGTCTCAATTCCAAATCTTTGTCGATAATTTTGGTAAATAGAATTTAAACTAATGTCGACTTTGTAAACTACATAAGGTAAATATTTAATCCCGTGTTTTCCTCTTTTGCCTTGACGATACTTAGCAACGATATAAAGAGGAAAAGTAACTTCATTCTCTTGACCTTCGTTCATTGTATGAGAAGTTTTATAACTTTTTCTTCCTTTTAAATACTGGTTAATTCCTCCAGTTTTTCCATTTCTAATTGCTGGCATTATAAAAGGTATATCCAAAGCCATTAGCCATCTTATTACTGAAGCACTGTAAAATCCTCTGTCTAAATATAATTTTTTGATTTTTAAATTTAAAGACTGTATTTTGTCTAAAAGATAAGTAATAATTGCTACAGACGTATACTTTTTTTTGAGACCAATAATAGCTAGAGTTAATCGCTTATTCTTAGCAATTATATAGATAGTAGCATAGGCATAAAAGGAGCAGGTTCCACTTTTTGCTTGAGGGAGATAAATATAATCTTTTTCTTCTGGACTAGGGTTGCCATAATAAGGAATTAAATTTAAATCGATAGCTAGTTTATGTTTTCCTTTTCTTATCCTCGGGGGTAGCTTACTGATTAAGGCTAAATTTAATTGATTTTCTAATTCTTTAAAACTTGTCAATTTGGCTAAATAATTTCTAACAGTTTTACCCGAGTAAGACTTTTTTAATTTTTTAGCAGCATTCTCTATACTATCAATCTGACTGGCTGCCCCTATGATTATATTGTATAAATCTTCTTGACTCGAAGCACTTTTAGTTTCAAGTGGTATATGTTTGATTAAACAGTCAATAACTTCTTTTCGAGTTTCTTGGTCAGTTAAAGCAGTTTTTTCAGTTTTAATTTTCAAGTATTTTCACCAGTATATTTTAAATATTGTTGATAATTTAACAATATTTAAGCTTCTGGAGAGCTAATGAAATTTTTCACCGAACAATTATATAAATAATACTTATAACTTATTCCTTATTTAGAACACTTGTATTATCGAAACTGTATTTATAAATTAATTGGCGAGCTGGCGATCGCCTCCCCAAAAAATTTCCATCTACTGAGATTAGCCACTCACTCACGAACTTCTATAAAACTGATAGCTAAGACGGGGTGAGATTAATTATCATGTTGGCAAATTAATAGAAACTGTGAAGAAATAATAGTTACAATCATGCTTCAAAATTCGGTTAATTTTGCCAGGAATAGGAGCAGTTTTTCGTTAACTTTTATGTCTAACATTAGAACTCTAGTATGATAAACAGCTTAATATGAATATGTTATGAACGTAATTTTATGTTGAAGCTCATGAA
>JBFRWE010000066.1:0-4524 GCA_051439345.1 Xenococcaceae cyanobacterium | reverse complement strand
TAATCGCATTTGTAGCTGCTCCTCCCGTTGACATCGACGGAATCCGCGAACCCGTAGCCGGTTCTTTACTATACGGAAACAACATCATCTCTGGTGCGGTTGTACCTTCTAGTAACGCTATTGGTCTTCACTTCTACCCCATCTGGGAAGCAGCTTCCTTAGATGAGTGGTTGTACAACGGTGGCCCTTACCAACTAATCATTTTCCACTTCTTGATTGGTGTATTCTGCTACATGGGTCGTCAGTGGGAACTATCCTTCCGTTTAGGAATGCGTCCTTGGATTTGCGTGGCTTACTCTGCACCTGTATCCGCAGCAACAGCAGTATTCCTCATCTATCCTTTAGGACAAGGTTCTTTCTCTGATGGAATGCCTTTAGGAATTAGTGGTACATTCAACTTCATGTTCGTGTTCCAAGCAGAGCACAACATCTTAATGCACCCCTTCCACATGCTGGGAGTAGCCGGTGTATTCGGTGGTTCTTTATTCTCCGCCATGCACGGTTCCTTGGTAACATCTTCTTTGGTACGTGAAACAACTGAAACTGAGTCTCAGAACTACGGTTACAAGTTCGGACAAGAAGAAGAAACCTACAACATCGTAGCTGCTCACGGATACTTTGGACGTTTAATCTTCCAATATGCATCCTTCAACAACAGCCGTAGCTTGCACTTCTTCTTAGGAGCATGGCCAGTAATCGGCATCTGGTTCACTGCAATGGGGATTTCCACCATGGCATTCAACCTCAACGGCTTCAACTTCAACCAATCCATCATGGATTCTCAAGGTCACGTAGTGAACACTTGGGCAGACATCTTAAACCGTGCTAACCTCGGCTTTGAAGTAATGCACGAAAGAAATGCACACAACTTCCCTCTAGACTTGGCAAGTGGCGATATTGCTCCTGTAGCTTTAACTTCTCCTTCCATCAACGGTTAAATCCTGACCAAAATCTAAGATTCGATCGAGAATTTTAAGCAAAGCGTCTCTTTAATCAAGGGACGCTTTTTGCTAGCAATATCATCCAGTTTAAACACAAAGTTAATATTCAACCAGGGTAATAATTATCATGCTTATAATTTATTTATTTCTAATTGCTTTGATAGCAGTTGCAGTTGCAGGAGAACAAATATTTTTATCTGTCGAGAAAACTGAATCTGTACCTGTCCCAGCAAAGGTCAACGAAACAAAAAGTTTTCGATATTTAGACTAAGATTACGCAATTTTACACCGTGTTTAGCAGAGAGGGATCTTTTAAAAGATCCCTCTCTGCTATTTAGTAGAATTTGAATATACTTGGCGTAAGTCCTAAAATTTAATAGCTATAAGCTTTGTTTATCTCTAGGAACATTAGTTTATAGTTTTTTGAGTAATAAAGTTCCATACTATAGGGCTCTCATTTTTGATGACCAATTTAGAACCTGAGTTAATTTCCCCAAAGAAACAAAATCAAGCTTTTCAGTGGTTACAAGTTAGTAGTTGGACAATATTAGCAGTTGTTATTGCCCTAATTATCTCTGTACCAATAATATTTGTTTTTACCAGTGTTTTTGCCGATTCTGGAGACATTTGGAGTCATTTAGTAGAAACTGTTTTAGCTGATTATATTACCAACTCTTTCTGGCTTATGCTAGGAGTAAGTGTAGGAGTTTGTCTTATTGGCGTAGGCACGGCTTGGTTAGTTACAATGTGTAGTTTTTGGGGTAGTAGTTGGTTTGAATGGTCTTTACTGCTTCCTTTGGCTGCCCCTGCATATCTGCTGGCATACGCCTACACCGATATGCTAGATTTTTTTGGACCAGTCCAAACTTGGCTACGAAGTATTTTTGGCTGGACTAGCGTTCAAGACTACTGGTTTCCTGACATTCGCTCTTTGTGGGGTGCTGTGGTTATGTTGATGCTAGTTTTATATCCTTACGTTTATCTACTAGCAAGACTCGCTTTTCTCGAACAGTCTATTTGTACCCTAGAAGCAAGTCGCTCTCTGGGTTGTAATCCCTGGCGTAGCTTTTTTACTACTGCATTACCTTTAGCTAGACCATCAATTATGGCTGGTTTAGCTTTAGCTTTAATGGAAACTTTGAATGATTTTGGAACAGTACAATATTTTGGCGTTAGTACCTTTACTACAGGAATTTATCGGACTTGGTTAGGGATGGGAGAAAGAGCAGCAGCAGCCCAACTTGCTGCTTTTTTGATGTTATTTATCCTAGTATTAATCGTCTTAGAAAGATGGTCTCGTCGTCAATCTCGCTATTATCAAAGTGCTAATTCTCGGCAAAACATACCTAAATATAATTTGGGATGGCTCAGAAGTATATTTGCTTGGGTTGCTTGTTTTCTACCTATTGCTCTTGGTTTTCTGATCCCATCTGGTTATTTGCTGCAAATGACCATTAATAATCTGAGTGAAACTTTCGATGATGACTTTTGGTCTTTAGCTAATCATAGTTTCTTGTGTGCGATCGCGACAGCTATAATTGCTATGATTATTGCTTTAATTCTGGCTTATGGACAAAGATTACAGCCTAATTGGGCAATGAAAACTTCTGTAAGAGTAGCAGCTATGGGTTATGCTATTCCAGGTTCAGTTATTGCTGTGGGTACGCTGATTCCTTTGGGTAATTTTGATAATACTGTAGATGCTTGGATGCGTTCTAATTTTAATATTTCTACTGGGTTGCTCCTGTCTGGCACAATTTTGACCTTAATTTTTGCTTATTTAGTCAGGTTTTTGGCAGTGGCTTTTAGTTCAGTAGAATCAAGCCTCAATAAAATTACTCCCAATCTTGACGACGCATCTCGTAGCCTTGGTTATGGTACTACTAGTACTCTCTGGAAAGTCCATGTACCCTTAATGTGGGGTGGGTTACTAACTTCTACTATGCTGGTATTTGTGGATGTAATGAAAGAGTTACCAGCTACTTTAGTAATTCGTCCTTTTAATTTTGATACTTTAGCAATTAGAGTTTATCAATACGCTTCTGATGAAAGATTAATAGAAGCTTCTGCACCAGCATTAGCTATTGTTTTAGTAGGAATGCTTCCTGTAATTTTGTTGAGTTTGAGAATTGCTAAATCTCGTTCCTAATAGGCTAGTAAGCTAACTACTTAAGTGCATTGTAATTTTTCAAGAGAGTTTTCATGAACAAGGAAGTCAACGCATTCTTGAGTAAATTCGTGTCTTGGGCAAGTAAACAAGACTCTGTTTTAGGTGTTTCATTAGTAGGATCTTATGCTCGTGATACCCCACGACCAGATTCTGATGTTGACCTAGTAATTCTTTCTGACCAACCTAATCAATTACTCACGGATAATCAATGGCTGTTAAAGTTTGGTGAGATTGTTAGTAATAGGCATGGAGATTATGGATTAGTTCAATCTAAGCACGTTTTATACAAAGATGGTCTTAAGGTTGAATACGGTATAACTACTCTTGAATGGACGCAAACAAATCCTGTAGATTGTGAAACTTATCGAGTTGTAATAGACGGAATGCGGATTTTGTATGATCCTGAAAACGCTTTTAAATATTTACAAGATGCTGTTTATAATTCTAATTGAACACCATAAGATCAAAAGTTCACGGAGAGTTTTGCGAGCTAATAAATTTCATCTACTCAAAACTATATCTGCTATTGATGATAACAATTTTGGTACTAATGCTATAGCTACTTAATAGCGATATAATCCTAACTGCTTAGGATTAACTTAGAATAGATTTAATGGCAACTGTACTAAGGATAGATGGCTATATCGTGAGAATTTGGTCGAATGACCATTTACCTCGTCATGTCCATATATTCAAAGGCAACGGAGAATGTGTAATTAATCTTGTGGGTGAAGGGGGTAATCCTGAACTACGGGAGTTTTACGGCATGAAACGAAAAGAAGTAGCCAAGGCAATCAGAATAGTTTGCGATCATCAGGAAAAGTTAATTGCTGAATGGAATAGAATTTATGGAGAATAAAAAACTATGGCACAGCTAACAGAACAACAAATTGAAGATCAGATTAATAAGGCTATTGCCAATCGAGCAAAAATAGATGCAGTAGAACCCAGAGCCAACCAAGTATTATTTGAAGATGGAAGAATTACACTTCACTTTGATAACAATGCCATCTTTTCCTTTCTAGTATCTTCAGTAGAAGCGATCGCTAACTTATCTCCTGAAGTATTAGCTACTGTAGAATTAACCCCATCAGGTAAGGGATTGAGATGGGATGAATCAGATATAGATTTGAGTATCCAAGGTTTGTTATTAGGTATATTTGGTAGCAATATATGGATGAAAGAAATAGCAGCTAAGGGTGGTAAGTCTACTTCTGAGAAGAAGAAAGCAGCATCAAGAGAAAACGGTAAAAAAGGTGGTCGTCCCAAAAAAGTTTATTCTTAGTTAATTTATTTCGATACAAGTATTAAATATTGATATTATTATTTACTGTCTCCACAAAGGCAAATTTCTTGAGGTATGATTAAAAACGATCGAACCATTCCCTATAATATCTCTGTCAAATCTAAAAT
>JBFRWE010000065.1:0-18458 GCA_051439345.1 Xenococcaceae cyanobacterium | reverse complement strand
GTTCTAAAGTAACTGTTGTCCCATGCATCCGTGCATGAATTGCAGAGGTTTCCCTAGAAGAATGAGCATGAGGGTTTTTGTGAATATGGGTAATTACCGTGCCATCAGCTAGAGTATGAGGGTGAGAATGGCTAATTTTCCCATTTTGTGACTTAGTTTCGTTATGAATATCCAAATTATGATCGTGTTCGTGAGTATGGGTAATTACCGTGCCATCAGCTAGAGTATGAGTATGACTAGTTTTTTTCCCATTTTGTGACGTAGTTTCGTTATGAGTATGCAAATTATGATCGTGTTCGTGAGTATGAGTAATTACCGTGCCATCAGCTAGAGTATGAGTATGAGAATCGCTAGTGTTATTCTGTTCTAAATTAGTAACAGTTACTTGACTATTATCCGAACAACCGCAAGTTACACACATAAGTCGTCTATCTCCATCGATTTAATTTTTAATTCTTCACCTTGAATAATTTTCAGTTCCACACTGCCACAGCGATCGCAAATTCCAAAAGGTCGATCTAAATTAACCTTTGTACCACATTGACAACAGCTAGCTAAACCAGGAATTTCAATTATTTCTAACCTTGCTTCTTCTAATACTGTTCCTTGACAACAAATATCAAAGCAAAAACGAATTGCATCAGGCATAATTGCGGAAAGTTGCCCGATTTCTAAGGTTACTTTTTTACGGGTATTCCTCCTGCGTTTTCTTTGACAATGGCAACAATATTTTGAGTGATTCCTAATTCGTGCATTTTTTTAACAAATCAATCAATTTTTTTATGTATCTTGGTAGGGGCGTTTCTCGAAACGCCCCTACAGAATTGCCCCTACGGATTAACAAATTCTGGGTAATTGATCGCCAACCAACATATCAACAATTCTGTCTGTCCCAAATATCGTCTCCATAATTACTAATCCTGAAGGAGAATCAATTACCTCACCGACGATCGCGGCATCTTTACCAGCAGGATGAGATTGCATCGCAGCGAGAACCTTTTCTGCCAAACGATCGGGTACGACTGTAACTAACTTACCTTCATTGGCCAGATATAAAGGGTCTAATCCTAACAATTCACAGATCCCTTGAACTTCTTCTCTAACAGGAAGTACTTGCTCGTACAAATGGATACCCACTCCCGAACTAAGAGCAAATTCATTCAATACTGTAGCTAATCCTCCTCTGGTAGCATCCCGCATAGCATGAATTTCAGGACATATAGCCAAAATAGCTTCTACTAAACCATTAAGAGGCTGACAATCGCTTTTAATACTACTCTCTAAGGCTAGTTCTTCTCTAGCTACGGTAATCGCTGCCCCATGATCGCCTAAATAACCATTGACAATAATGGCATCTCTTGGTTGAAGATTGGCAGCAGAAATATCAATCCCCCCATGAATTACACCGACTCCAGTAGTATTGATAAATAACTTGTCTGCCGAACCGCGATCGACTACCTTCGTGTCACCTGTAACTATCTTTACTCCTGCAAAATCCGCAGCTTGTTTCATACTTTGAACGATCTCACGCAGAGTTTCCACTGGAAATCCTTCTTCAATAATCATTCCACAGGATAAATATAAAGGGGTTGCGCCACTAACAGCCAAATCGTTAACTGTGCCATTGACTGCTAACTCACCAATATTACCCCCAGGAAAGAAAATCGGCTCGATAACATAAGAATCTGTAGTAAACGCTAGTCGATCGCCTATTGCACTCAATTCAGCTAAATTTACCCTCGCCTGATCTTCTAACTGTGATAATAAGGGATTATTAAAACTACCGACAAAGATATCTTCAATCAAGTCACGCATGGCTTTACCACCGCTACCATGAGCTAAGGTAATAGTCTTATCTTTTACTTTGGGATGACGATGGCGGACTTTTTCGATTTTGTTAAACAGAGAATTTCGCTCGGGATTAATAGTAGGAGGAATGTTCATAATAATTTATTTTCAAGGCTGTAACGATCTGCCTAAAAAGCCCCAATTATCTTTAATTTAAGATCTTTAGAAGCCGATCGGTTTGATTTTTAAGCTTTTCCATAGCTCGATCGATAAAATATTGAGTTTCGTTAAGATACTTCGCTAGTTAAGATTAAGTATAATGAACAACACAGTATAATTTATTTGTAAATTCGGTATTCAAGTAAATTCAGAATATTTCCCCTTTGATTTATCATTTGATATTCGCGAAAAACTTGACCGCCCAAACTTTCTGGTATTTTTCGACTGGGAATGTTGTTTCGATCGGCAGAATACAAACAATACTCATAATTCAAATTCCGATCTGCCCAGTTTTTAAGAAGATAAATTGCTTCTTTGCCGAAATTATTTCCTTGAGCTTGTTGTTTGAGCCAAATTCCTAATTTGGGTTTGGCAGTATGGATTTTGTGAATCCCACATATTCCTAAAAATTCCTGATTATTTTTCTTTAATATTGTCAGGACTAAATCAGTTTGATTTTTAAGATTTTTAAGAGTTTTATTAATAAAATCTAGAGTTTCACCGATATGCTCTGCTGGTTTAGAATAAGTATATTTAGTAACTTCACTGTTAAATTCTTGGAAAATTATTTCAGCATATTGTAAAGAGATTGGCTGAAGAATCAGTCTGTCACTTTCTAGAATTACGGTTGTCAAATCTTCCATATTTTTATTAACAGCTAAATGGAATTAATAACTACTATAGTTGATATGGTTAGGGTTTCAGCATTTCATAAAAAGTAATGCAAACTCCCATCGGATCGAGAATAACAAATTCATTAACTCCCCAAGGTTTTGTTTCTAATTTGCCGTTAGGATGAATAATCTCTCTATCTTTATTTTGAAACTCTTGATAAAGTTGCTCGATCCCTTCAACTTGGATGCGTAAGGATGTTCCTTCTGCTAAGTGTTTATCTTCATTCTGAATCAGAAAAATTTGGGTTGAATCTCTTTGCACAATTGCCATGTGGATGGGATCGCCTTCTTTATGGGTACATCTAAAGCCAAGTTGTTGTTCATAAAAAGCAACTGTTGCTTCTAGATCGTTGCCACCTGGAATTAGGGGACTGATACCTTGTAAAACTGGAGTTTGATTCATGTCTACTTTGACTTGTGTGTACACGGTAGGGCGAAAAGGGGGAGGAAATATTCCTTGTCAGGATTAATTTGAGGGATAAATCTTCCCCTGCTTCCTCCGCTTCCTCCGCTCCCCCTGCTTGTCTCAACCCATCATTTCAAAATTGACAGACCACTACCTTTTTTTAAAGGTCATGACGGAAAGTGCTGGCACATTAATCTCTAGGGCATAGGGCCAAGGAGATGAGTTCCACTGTCGGGTATCCAAATTAGAATTGACCAGACCACTACCTCCATACTTTTGATCGTCCGTATTAATTAGTTCCCGATAAGACCCTGGTTCTCTCACTCCTAGCCAATAATTTTGATAGACATTGGGCTTAAAATTACAAACTACAAGCAGAACATCATCGGAATATTTATCCTTCCGTAAATAAGTGATCATACCTCGGGGCATATCATTACACTCAATCCACTCAAATCCTTCATTGGTAAAGTCATCACTGTAGAGTGCTGGTTCAGCATGATAAATTTGATGCCAATCTTTGACAAGCTGGTGCAGTTGTCGATGGGGTTCAGCTTCGAGCAACCACCAGTCTAAGTCAGCATTGACATTCCATTCTCGCGTCTGACCAAACTCCATACCCATAAACAGGGTTTTCTTGCCTGGATGAGTAAACATATAGCTAAAAAGAGTACGCAGATTTGCCATTTTCTGAGATTCATCCCCAGACATTTTTTGCCACAGATGTCCCTTACCATGAACTACCTCATCATGGGAAAGTGCCAGCATAAATTTTTCAGTAAAGGCGTACCAAATACTAAAAGTCAGCTTATTGTGAACGTTGGAACGGTCTTGGGGGTGAACGTGAAAATAGCTTAAGGTATCGTTCATCCAGCCCATATTCCACTTAAAATTAAAACCTAAACCGCCTATATCTATTGGATGGGATACCTTTTCCCAGGTGGTGGATTCTTCGGCAATAGAAAGAACACCAGGATAAGCTTGAAAAATTGCCTCGTTTAGTTGGCGGAGAAAGTCTACTGCTTCTAAATTTTCTCGACCGCCGTAGTTATTAGTTACCCATTCTTGTCGTTCATAGTCGAGATAGAGCATGGAAGCAACAGCATCAACTCGAATCCCATCAATATGATATTTTTCCAACCAGAATAAAGCACTAGCAATGAGAAAATTGCGTACTTCATGGCGTTCATAATTGAAAACCAGAGTTCCCCAGCCTTTATGCTCTCCTTTGCGCCAATCAGCGTATTCATAGAGATGAGTTCCATCAAATGAAGCCAGACCATGCTCATCTTTGGGAAAATGTCCAGGCACCCAATCAATTAGCACGCCAATTCCTGCTTGGTGACAGCGATCGACAAAGTACATAAAATCTTGCGGAGTACCATAACGGGACGTGGGTGCATAGTAACCAACGACTTGATAACCCCAAGAACCATCAAAGGGATGCTCGGTAATGGGTAACAATTCGATGTGAGTATAGCCAACTTCCTTAACGTAAGGGATGAGTTTGTCAGCCAATTCTCGATAAGTCAAAAACCGCGCACCAAGCTTGTGAGGGACAGGGACTGCTCGATCGCTTTCAGGAGGGCTTTCCAGACTAGAATGTAGCCAGGAACCAAGATGAACTTCATAAATGGAAATTGGGCTTTCATGAAGATTGGTTTGAGAGCGTTTGGCTAGCCAAGATTCGTCCTGCCAAGAGTAGGATAAGTCGGTAACAATTGAGGCTGTCGCTGGACGCAACTCCTGTTGATAACCATAGGGATCGGTTTTCAAACAGCAATGACCGTGAGCATTTTTGATGGCGTACTTATACTTTTCCCCCACTTGAAGACCAGGAACAAAAGCTTCCCAAATTCCCATCTGGTTGCGCGTCATTAAACACTGACGAGTATCCCAGTTGTTGAAATCTCCCACTACTCCAACTTCCTGGGCATTCGGTGCCCAAACAGCAAAATAAACTCCCGATTGTCCTTCTCTTTCGGTCAGATGAGCCCCAAGTTTTTCGTGGATCTTGTAGTGCTTTCCTTCCCCGAATAAATATAAATCAAAATCGGTCAACCAATCTGCTTGTGTAACTACTGTCATTTTTATAAAAAATTATTATGGCTTTTGATTGTCGAGCATTCTTCCTAAATAATTGACAATGAGAAGACTGAGATTAGTTACTCATTGTCAATTGTCGCTCTTTAATTATTAAATCCGCTTTCTACAAACAGTTGGCTTAGATCTTTACCCATTAATTGATCTTGACGTAACATAGCTAGACAACGCTTGGCAAACTCATCATCTTTTTTAATCTTTTCTATCAAGAAATTTTTCACGGATTGGGGAGTGATATCTTGAGGAGAATATAAATTTTCAATATCTTCCAAAGATCTAATTAGAAAAATATCCCGTTCTTGCACTTCATCTTCGTAAACCACTTCTTTACTAATCCACTCCCACTCAACGCGCTGAATCCAGAGTTTTTCCCCTGAATAAATCGAATTGATATTAAGGGTCAGATCGTCGGTTACATGCCAGTAGGTTTGGGGGTCATCGTACATATCACCATGTAAACTATTAAGTAAAGTTACATGATTTCCTGAAAAATTGCGGATATTAACGTTAGCATTGGCTGTAGTCCGATAAGCCAATTTCAACCGCAGATACAGTCCTTCTTGTTCGTATTTATTTTTTTTAGGCAAGAGATTATAAAAACTAATCGCTGCACCAGCTTCATAAATTTCCAGCAATCCCTGTTCTCGATTGCAATAACAATTATCTCCATAAACAGTAGCATCAACAGCCCAAGCTATTCCCTTCTGACCGAGAATATCATTCTCTTCTGCAAAATAAGGGCGTGGCATGACTGTTTTGGGTACACGGTCAAAAAATTCTCTTTGAAGTTTCATCGGCAACCTGATTAAATTGCTAGAGTGGTCTCGAATCATTACATTTCTTAATATAATGATTATAAGGAAGGTTAGCCGAAAAAGTAAGAGAAAAAGGGTAGTTCTAACCAGCAATGGATGAACGATACAATTGAGATAGAGCAAGAAGAAGACAGAATAATTATTGCAGAGAATAACAATTATTTCTTATAAATTAGAGTATCTAGATAATATTTTTTTATTTATTCAAGCTGTCCGATCACAAAGCGATCGCTTTCCTTTAGGAAAAGTCATATTTATCTTTATCTACCATAATTTTGTTTAGATAATTTTTCATTAATCAAAATATTTTTCTATAACAGTTAATACTTAATTATTAACTAATTTCATCGACAAACTAATCCGCTTCAACTTTTCATTGACTTCCAAAACCTTTACTTTAACTACCTGTCCTACTTTAACTATTTGTTTGGGGTCTTGAACAAATCGATCTGCTAGTTGAGAAATATGCACTAAGCCATCTTGATGTACGCCAATATCAACAAAAGCACCAAAATTTACCACATTACTTACTACCCCTTCTAAGACCATATCTACTTTCAGATCGGACATTTCCATAATCCCTTCTTGGAAAGTAGCGTATTGAAACTTATCTCTAGGATCTCTGCCTGGTTTTTCTAATTCTTTTAATACATCTTGTAGAGTAGGTAAACCAATTTTATCGGTTACAAATTGTTGGAGATCGAGAGATTTTAAACTTGATTCTGCCTTGATAATTTTAGTTAAAGGCATCTTTAAAGCAGTAGCAATATTTTGGACTACACTATAACTTTCTGGATGCACAGCAGTATTATCTAAAGGGTTATCTCCTTCTCTAATACGCAAAAAACCAGCAGCTTGTTCAAAAGCTTTTGCACCTAACTTAGCGACTTTTAATAATTGTTTGCGGTTAGTAAAAACACCTTTTTCATTACGATAAGCCACAATATTATTAGCGACAGTAGTATTAATTCCCGATACATAAGTAAGCAATTCACGAGAAGCAGTATTTAAATCTACGCCTACATAGTTAACACAACTAGCAATAGTGTCTGCTAATTTTTTCTGCAATAATTTTTGTTCTACATCGTGTTGATATTGCCCAACACCAATAGATTTAGGGTCGATCTTTACAAGTTCTGCCAAGGGGTCTTGCAATCTTCTACCAATACTAATTGCTCCTCTGACAGTAACATCTAGATCGGGAAATTCTTTAGCAGCAACTTCACTAGCAGAATAAATAGAAGCACCCGATTCATTAACAATTACTTTAATTGGTTTTGAAGCTAAATTTTTGATAACTTCAGAGATAAATTGGTCCGTTTCACGAGAAGCTGTTCCATTACCGATCGCGATTAATTCTATCTTATATTTACTAATTAAATCGGTAATAGTTTCTTTTGCTTGTTCCCGCTTGTTTGCTCCAGAATGAGGAAAAATCGCCTGATAAGCCAAAAATTTACCTGTTTGGGACAATACAGCCACTTTACAACCAGTACGGAAACCAGGATCTATAGCTAGAGTTGGTTTCATACCTGCGGGGGGAGCAAGTAGTAATTCTCTTAAATTAGCTTCAAAAGTTTTAATTGATTCTATATCTGCGTAATTTTTGCGGTCTGCTCTTACTTCTCGTAGAATAGCTGGTTTAAGTAAGCGTTTAAAAGCATCCTTAATCAACTGGCGATAAAAATCCTGTAGCTGAGACACTGAAGTTTTAATTTCTTGCGACTCTAAGTAAGCCATTACCTCTGCTTCTTCAAAAGCAATGTCTACTGCTAAAATTCCTTCTGCTTCACCGCGATACAATGCCAAAATATTATGAGGAGGAATCTTCCTGACACCATACCGATAGTCTCGATACATCTCAAATTTGGTACTACCTTCAGGATGTTCAGCTTTGATTTTGGCAGTAAATACTCCTTGGGTTAAGAAATATTCACGTAAATACGCTCTAATTTGAGCTTTTTCAGCCACAGACTCAGCCAAGATATCTGCTGCTCCTGCTAATGCCTCTTCTGCTTTATTTACTTCTTTTTCTTTATTAATATATCTAGCTGCTTCTTTTTCCAGGGAAACAGATTTAGTTTGAGGTTTATTTAAAGACTGAATCCATTCCGCTAGAGGTTCTAGCCCTTTTTCTCGTGCTACTGTGGCTTTAGTACGTCTTTTTGGTTTATAAGGTAAATATAAATCTTCTAGCTCCGTTTTATTTAAACAAGCTTCGATTTTAGTTTTCAGTTCTTCCGTAAGTTTATTTTGGGCTGCGATCGATTCTAAAATAGTTTCTTTCCGTTTTGCTATTTCAGTTAAATAGGTATAGCGTTCAAAAATATCCCTCAGTTGAACTTCATCTAATGAACCAGTACGCTCTTTACGGTAACGAGCAATAAAGGGAACAGTTCCGCCTTCTTTCCATAACTCTAGAGCATTATTAACACTGGTTAAAGATAGAGAAAATTCTTGGGCGATAATTTGCGGAATATTAGTCATGGAATATTACAAAATTCAAACAATTTAGGGCGATTCCAAAACCGCCCAATGTTACGGTAGAAACGTTCTCTGGAACGTTTCTACCTAAGATGTACCAAATTTTTCTTGGAGAATATCATCGTGATCATCAGCAATAGTAGCAACCAAAGTAATGAGCCTGGAAATTTCCCCAGGATAAAGATCGGCAAGGGTGCGTTGAGAAGAAACAAGCACACTATTATTGTAAATACTAAAACAAGTTTCAAATGTTCCTGACCAGTTCATTTCCAACAACTGACGCATCAAACCAGGTTCATTTTGAGCAGGTAGTTTTAATACTGTAGCCCATACTGTCAAAAGGTCATCATCGGTTTCTCCTGTTAATTGGACAAATACCTCTACACTTCCGTATTGAAATTTCCAAACACTACCATCATCTGCATGATTCACCATAGCTGTATCATTTTGATCTAAGCTGGAAATAACGGTTTCAATCACCTCTTGATGACTTGGTAGTTCATCAATTAACTCTTCAACTGATTGGCTATTGTCTGTTTCTAAATTAATATTTTGAATACTCATAGCATTTTCTCAAAGTATTGAGTTTGATCTTTATCTAGCATCTAGTATGGCTGGTAACTAATTTTGTCGCCAATTAATTTTAGCTTTTAACCAGTAATGCTCGAATTTTGATAGTATAATCAGACTTCTTTAAGAAGTCTGATTATATGTGTAGCTGGTGGCTAATAATCTTCTAACTAGGAATACGAGGAGCAATCATAGCAGGAGATTGCTGAGAAGATAAAAGATTGACATTAAGGTTATTTCCTTGTTGCTCCGCCATTACAGATAAGGCTTCACGAACTTTAGTAGTTACTTCGATGGTTTTAACATCATAAGTATTAGTTACTACTTTAGGATACAAACCGATCGCGATAATGGGAACTAATAAGGCAGCAGTAATGTATATTTCTCTTGGTTTAGCATCTACTGAAAAGCCATCCAGCTTAAGTTGAGGATTTTTCTGGCCATAGAATACTTCCCGCAGCATAGAAAGAAGATAGATAGGAGTAATAATTAAACCTACGGCAGTTAAGAAGATAACACCAACTCTAAAACTTTGACTATAGACATCGCTAGTAGAAACTCCCAGGAAAATACTCAATTCCGCCACAAAACCACTCATTCCTGGTAATGCTAAAGAAGCCATTGCTCCAGCAGTAAACATAGCGAAGGTTTTGGGCATTTCCTGAGCAATTCCTCCCATTTCGTCCATCATTAAAGTATGAGTACGATCGTACACAACCCCAGAAAGGAAGAACAATGCAGCAGCAATTAAACCATGAGATACCATCTGTAATACTGCTCCGTTAATACCTAAATCTGTAAAGGAAGCAATACCAATTAAGACAAAACCCATGTGAGAAATGGAAGAAGAGGCTAATCTGCGTTTGAGATTGGTTTGACCAAAAGCAGCTAAAGCACCATAAACTATATTGACTACCCCCAGAATAATTAGCAGAGGAGCGAACTGAATATGACCATGGGGTAACATCGCAATATTGAAGCGAATTAGTCCGTAACCACCCATTTTGAGGAGTACTCCTGCCAAAATCATCGATATTGGTGCAGAGGCTTGACTGTGAGCATCAGGAAGCCAAGTATGTAAAGGGAAGACTGGTAATTTTACTCCGAAAGCAATGAAAAAACCAGCATAAGCCAATACCTCCAGAGCAAGAGGATATTCTTTTAAGCTTAATTCAGTCAGATTGAGAGTAAATTCTCCTCCGTAAAAAGCTAAGGCTAAACCAGCAACGAGAATAAAAATAGAAGCTAAAGCAGTATAAAGAATAAATTTGGTAGCTGCATAAAGACGTTTTTTACCACCCCAGATGGAAATTAGTAGGTACACAGGTACTAACTCAATTTCCCACATGAGGAAAAATAAGAGTAAATCTTGAGCAGCAAAAACTCCAATTTGCGCGCTATATAAAACTAATACTAAAAAATAAAATAATTTGGGTCGATGGGTGACTTGCCAAGAAGCCAAAATAGCTAAAGTACTAATTAAACCCGATAAGATAATTAACGGCATCGATAGACCATCAACGCCAACTGACCAACTAACTCCCAGTTGAGGAATCCAGTTATAAGTTTCTGTAAGTTGAAGCTCAGTAGTTTCTAGATTGTAGTTGTACCAAAAAGCATAAACCATTAAAACAAGATCGACTATTCCTACCCCTAAGGCATACAATCTGACTTTTTTGCCTTCTTTATCAGGAATTACTGGTATAGCCAAGGAGGCTATCAGGGGTAGGGAGATTATGGCAGTTAGCCAGGGTATTTGTATATTTTCCATTTACTTAGGTACTTATACTTAGCAGATTCTTTACACATTGTATTAACTTTTGTAACGAAATGCCAAGATGAAAATCACTAGGATAGGTTGAGTTGTGAGTTGTTAGTAGGGAGTCAATTACTCTAATTCCGAACTCTTGAACTCCTGACTTCTAGCCCCAATCTAAAACAACATTTTTTAACTTCGGCGAATAAAAACAGAAGCGTTATACTACGAGGAATGTCTTGAAAAGCTAGCTCAAATTGAGAAATAAGATGCACGGATGATTCCTTTAATCCTTTCTACTGAACCACCTGCTTTGATTAAGATTTCAGAGATACAAGCTACTCCAGACGTTTTTCTGGTTGCACAACTACCCAAGACTGACAAGACAAAAGAGAAGATCGCTCGCGATGTAGACATAGGTTCATATTACGCTTATCTAATTACTCAAGAAAGAAATGGAGAGCAAAACAGATATGAACTTTCTATTCCTGAAACCGAAAATGAAAGAGAACAAATTCCTATTGATACGGTAGAGACAATCGAAGTCATCGCCGATCGCCACGAATATGACGCTCAAAGACAGATAGTAAGAGCAGAAGGCAATGTAGTTATGCGGTTTGCTCAGTCTGTACTAGTTAGCGATCGCCTGGAAGTGAATTTGCGCGATCGAGTGGCAGTAGCTCAAGGAAATGTGGTACTCAGACGAGGAGAGCAAGTACTAAGGGGAGAAAAGTTTGAATACTTTATGGTTCAAGACCGTGGCAAAATTATTAATGCTAGTGGAGAAATTTTTCAACCTACTTTTAGTCAAGATACCTCTGCCCGTCTACCAAATGATGAAACTATTCCCGATCGAGCTTTAAGTAATGATCTAGCAGCCAATCAACCATTAACTGATATCACTGCTAACCCTGGTATAGGAGTATCTCTTGGTAGTGGCAGAGACCTCGGCTTACTCGATAGTGGCAGGAGTTTACCTGATACGCAAATAGGGGGTACAATTAATCAGACGAGATTTCAAGCAGAAATAATCGATTTTGACGCAGATGGTTGGCAAGCAGCGAATTTTCGCCTAACCAATGACCCTTTTTCTCCACCAGAATTAGAATTAAGAGCAGATACTGCTGAATTCAAACAAATTTCGCCTTTAGTAAGTGAGCTAAGAACTACTAAATCTCGTCTTATTATCGATCAAAATTTTTCCTTACCTCTAATTAGAAACCGCTTGGTCTTTGATAATCGTCCTCGTCGACCTAGTATTATTCAATTTGGCTTTGATGGGGAGGAAAGAGGAGGTTTATTTGTAGAAAGAAGTTTTAATCTAGTTACTACAGAAAGAGTGAACTGGGAAATTACACCTCAATATTTTCTCCAGAAAGCTATTTTTTCTGATGCCTCTAATTCTAACGAAGATAATGATGGAGGCATTTTAGATCTTTCTGTATTAGGGGCTAAAACTAAATTTAGTGCATTTTTCTCTCCGAGAAGTAATATACAGGTTACTAGCAGTCTCACTAGTCTAGATTTTAGTGATTTAGAGGATAATTTAAGGGCTAAATTCGCTTTTAATCAAAGCATAGGTAATCTTAATCGACCTCATAACTTTAGTTTTGAGTATAATTTTCGTGAACGTCTTTTTAATGGCTCTCTTGGTTTCCAGACTGTATTTAGGAGTGTGGGCGGTATTATTACTTCCCCGACTATTCCTTTAGGTAAAACAGGTATCAATCTTAATTACCAGGGATCGATTCAAAACGTTAATGCAGATACAGACAGACAAGAATTGCTCGATCCTGGTCAAAATGAAAACCGCACCATTCTAACTCGCTATCAAGTTGCAGCTTCTTTGAATAAAGGTTTTTCTCTATGGCAAGGACAACCCCTACCTCTTACTCCAGAACAAGGATTACGCTATACTCCTTTTCCTATAGTACCCTTTCTGCGCTTGAATACTAGTCTGACTGGGGTTAGTAGTTTTTATAGCAATGGCGATCGCCAACAATCTTTACGGGCTAGTATAGGTATTCAGGGACAGTTAGGACATTTTTCCCGCAGCTATTTAGACTATACAGGCTTTAATCTTACTTATTTCCAAGGTTTTCTCGATGATGAATCTCCCTTTTTGTTCGATCGATTTGTCGATGAACAAGTTATTTCTTTAGGAATTAGTCAGCAAATTTATGGTCCAATTCGCTTTGGAATACGGACTTCTTTGAATTTAGATGAAAGCAATGAGATTAGTACAGACTACGTTTTAGAATATAGTCGTCGTACTCACAATATTAGCTTGCGCTATAATCCAGTCTTAAAACTTGGCTCTATTAGTCTACGTATTAGCGATTTCAACTTCCGTGGCGATCCTGAACCTTTTGATGGTAATGGTGTGAGACCAGTGGTACAGGGAGTTGAGAGGTGACAGAAAATATCGTTTTACTTTTTATCTAATGTCTGTTAATGTCTTGGCACAAAAAGGGATAAATCTTGATCGATATCTCCCCCTGCTTCCTCCGCCTTTCAAGTGTATGTTTTTAATAAAGTTGAAAATCTTAACTCTAACTAAAGTATTGGTAGCTCGATCGTATTTAATGCCAAATTTAGTTGCCAGAACAACAGCTTTCTCAGCAAATTAAATATTAGTAAGCTTATCTTCTCTTTAAATTGCATCGATCAAATCGGGCATACTTAAGGGAGTATAAATCGACGTATAAAAAAGCGACTAGGAATCTCTTTCTCCCTTCCTGGTATAAGCCGATGACTAAAGAGCGATTCCGTCACCCAAATTTCTTTGGCTACAGCAGTTAAATTAACGGGTAAATTCATTCCTGATGCCAAAATTTTCAATAGAGGTTTAGCTTTTGTATCCAATCCATACAATTGCAACAAGCGACCATCTCCGCTTTCGATTCCCCCCTCAATCATTAGAAGAGAACCATCGGCTGCTAAGGAGATAGCATCTGAGCCATCAATTCTCCAAGGTAGCTCAATTTCTTCAATTGTAGGATTTCTTCTCGCTCTCGGCGTTACTTTGAACAACCTACCATCAGAATACATTGTTACGAACAAAACACCATCTGCTCTCCTAGTAATTCCAGATAGTCCAAATCGGAGTTGAGTAAGGAATCGCTCATCTTCTGCCCAAATCTGAAGTTGATTAGCTCCTGGTGGAATATAGTGAATTCGAGGACGGGAGGTATCAGTTATGTAAACACCACCTTGGGAATCGAGTGCAATATCATTACCAAAACCTCCATCGGGCATGACAATAATTTTGAGTACTTTATTAGTGCGAATATCAATGACAAAAATTCGATGCTGTCTGCGAACAACTTCTCCATTAGCTTGAGGTGTGCCTAAAACATCTGGAGAAGCTCCCCATAATATTCCTCTTGCTTCATCTAGTCGAAGGCTAGTGACTGCAAATATGTCTTTATTACCTGGAAAAAAGGTTTCAATTCTGCCTTGAGGAGAAATCTGGAGAATGCGACCACTAGTAATAGAACCCACGTACATTGTTCCATCCTTAGCACGGGTAATGCCATTGGGATATTGAAAGTTGCTAGGTAACTCGATGGGAGCTAGCTCTTGTACAGCAGCACTACCAAGATGAAAGGGAGACAAGGCAATCCCAGCAGTAGCTCCTAAAGCAAAAAGTAATTCTCGACGTTTCATTCTATTTTCATTTATCGCAGTTGCTAATTTAATGTCCAAATACTAAAAAGAAACAATTACTTTGCCAAAATGTAAGCTCTTTTCTAGATATGCAAATGCCTTTTGGGTTTGTTCTACAGAAAAGACTCGATCGATTATGGGATGAATATCTCTAGCTTCAATTTCTCGATTCATTGCTGCAAATTGATGCTTGCTACCTACTTCTAGTCCGCGAATTGTTGCTTGTTGATGTATTAAGGCTAAAATATCGATATTTGCTTGAAAACCATCTAATAAGCCGACAATTGACATATTACCACCCATTTTTAGTGCTTTTAGCGATCGAGCTAAATTTCTCCCTCCTACTGTTTCTACAATTACATCTGTCCCTTTTCCTTCAGTCAGATTACGTACAGTTGTTTCCCAATTAGTATCTTTTTCGTAATTAATAACTAAATCTGCACCCAACTGTTGTGCTTTCTGTAATTTTTCTGCACTACCAGAAGTAATAATTACCTTTGCTCCTCGTGCCTTAGCAAATTGGAGAGCGAATATAGATACGCCACCAGTCCCGTGTAACAATAGGGTGTCATTTGTCTGTAAATTACTGTAACTTAAGGCATTCCAAGCGGTAAGTCCTGCGATCGGTAAAGTAGAAGCCTCAATGGTAGTCAGATTCTTAGGAATAGAAATAATTTGGTCAGCAGAAAAACATTTGTATTGACTCAGTTGACCTGGGATATTCCCTAAACCTTGTCTAGTTTCATAGTCAGTTGTTTGCGGGGTAGGTTTACCATGAACCCAATCAGAAATAAAAGTTGTGGCTACTTTATCTCCAGTTTTAAATGCTGTAACTTCTTCTCCTACTCTTTCGACTATACCAGCACCATCACAAACGGGAATATATGGCAGTGATAAATTGGGATTTAATAACCCTTTAATCACTAGCAAATCGACATAATTAAGAGATACAGCTTCAATTTTTACCAACACTTGTTTGTTAGTTGGTTGAGGTGGAGATTGCTCGACAATTTTGAGATTGCTAATATCAAAGTTATCTACAAGCTGAATGGTTTTCATTAACTCACTAACTCACCGATCTAGCTACAAGTTTATGATGCAATTGATAAAGTGATTCTGTCCAATACCTTTATTTAGTTAAACTGATACCAAATAAGTATTAGTGCTTTTATGGAATTGCGACAGCTTAAATATTTTGTAGCAGTAGCAGAAGAATTAAATTTTCGACGAGCAGCCGAGAAGCTTTACATACAACAACCTCCTCTAAGCCGTCAAATTCGCCAGCTAGAGATTGAACTGGGGGTAGAGCTATTTCAGCGTAGTAAGCGAAGTGTTACTCTTACAGAAGCAGGACAAGCATTTTTAGATGAAGCAAGACTTACCCTAGCTCAAGCACAACGAGCCGTAAATGCAGTACAACAAACGCAAACCACCAACAAGTTAACTATTGGATTTTCCCTTTGTGCCTTCGATCGCATTTTGCCAGCAATAATTAAAACATTTCGCCAACAGTATCCAGATAATCTGATTAATCTGATAGAAATTCCCAAAGAAAGACAAATTCAGGCACTTTTGAGCAATCAAATCGATCTTGGTTTCTGTTACGCTCCTATTGCTCAACCCGAACTTGCTAGCTTAACTATTCTGAGCGAGCCTCTAGTAGTTGTGTTACCTCCAGATCATCCTTTAGCTCAACAAGAACAGATTGAACTGCGATCGCTTCATGCAGAATCTTTTGTAATGTGTCCCAAACATCTTAAACCCGATGTCCATGAGCAAATTATCCAGTTATGCGCTAGAGCAGGATTTCAGACAAAAATTGTTCAAGAAGCCAGTCCTCCAGAAGTTTTGCTGCGCTTGGTAGAGTCAGGTATTGGGATTTCCTTGACGACTGCTAATTCAGCAGCTAGACATAAAGCTCAGGTAGTTTATCGTCCTTTAATTGACCCCGTTCCCGTCTTAAAAATTACAGTAGTTTGGCATAAAAAGCAGCAATCTTTGGCTTTGTCTAACTTGATTGTAATGATTGAGAATTTTTAAAAAACCTACCCTTGTGAGCAGAAAGAACCCGCCTTTTAACGACTCCACTTCTGAAGACTTCGTGAATCTCTCATTCTCTCGTTACGAATTCCGAACTTTTTGCCTCACGTTAATTAACTGCCGATAATCTTCCAAAGTATCTAAATCTATTTTCCCCTGGGGAAAATCTATTTTGTCGGCTAAATCTTGATATTTATTGATTATTTTTTTAGCACCGCGATCGCCTTTTAGCTCCATTAGTTCTGAAAATAAACTGCGATCGAATAAAGCAGGTATCCCTATAGTTTCTCCATAGTGACTGGCAATTATGGGTTTATTTCGGGAATTATAAACATCAATTAATTGCTCGATAATTTCAGGAGAAATAAAAGGCTGGTCGCAGGTAAGAAACAATAATCCATTTATGTTTAAATATTGCTCTTTAATATATGCAATTCCACAATGAATCGAACTACTAATTCCTTCATTCCATTCAGGATTTTTAACTATTTTTACTGGAAGTAGAGCTATTTCTGGTTCTATTTTATCCGCATTTGCTCCTAATATCACTATTACTTGACTGCATGAAGAAGCGATCGCACATTTAGTAACGTAGCTAAGTAAAGTTTGTCCTCGATAGGGCAATAATTGCTTCGGTTGACCCATCCGTCTAGATGCACCAGCAGCAAGAATAATAGCAGCTACAGAACTTTTTTCATCTTTATTTTTGTTCAACTGTCAAGACCTTTTCTACATGATTGAGACGAAATCAAAACACCTAAATTTTTCGAGTTTTGATGGTGGTCGAACATTCTTGAAACCCTCATTTTTGCGTTGAAAAAATCATAACTCCGTCCGCGTAGCGACTACCGAAGGTCACTCCGAACTCTGAACTCACGTTTTTCTGGTTGTCCGACTTGCTTTTGTTTAATATCGTATCTTTGATGGAGAGGTTGAGAGCGATGTTTGTTGAAACCAGCATTACGTTTTGCTAAAACTGCTTGAATTTCAGTAATAATCGAGCTAGCAATTTCTGCGGGGGTATCCGCTCCAATATCCAAACCGATGGGACTGTATAATTTTTCTAACTGGGTTTTAGTCGGATTTAGTTCCTGTATTATTTTAGCAATTCGATTTTTTGAACCCATCACACCCAAATAAGGAATTTTCGTTGGTAGAAGAAATTTAATAATATCGCGATCGTCAAAATAATTATGAGTCATGACAACAGCTACGGTATTTTCAGCTACTGATATCTGTTGGCTAATAATGTCACGACGGGTAAGAATAATCTTATCTGCTAGGGCAAATCTTTGATGAGTTTTTTCTTGTGCGCGACAATCAACTAAAGTAACTTGCCAGCCGAGCGCTTTAGCTAATTCTACTACAGGTAGAGCATCTCGACCCGCACCAAAAATAATTAGAGGAGTAGGAGGTTGAATGACTTCGATAAAAACTTCTACACTACCTGATGATAATTGGTATTTATTTACAGTCGAGCGTCGAGTATTTTTAGCAGTAATAGTGTCATTGGCGATCACTTTTTTTAACTCTTGCTCTTGAATATTGTCGTAAGTGGTATTGTCAGGATAAACCATAAAACGAGAACCAATTTTTAAATTAACTCTACCTTCTACAGCAAAAATCGTGGCGATCGCGCCATGTTGGTTATTTTGCAGACATTGAGCAATTAAATTGAGTGGGGAGAGATTTAAAGAACGATCGAGTTTTTCTAGCAATATTTGTACTGCCCCATTACAACCCAATCCAAAACCCCAAATAAGGTCTTCTTCTGAAGTAGCATCATAACTTATTAAAAGAGGTTTATTTTTTATTTTTTTAGTATATTGCCAGATATCATTTTCTACACAACCTCCACTTAAAGTTCCTACCATTTCCCCTGTTTCCGTAATTAACATTTTTGTCCCTTTTTGACGATAAGTAGAACCAAAAGT
>JBFRWE010000064.1:0-5925 GCA_051439345.1 Xenococcaceae cyanobacterium | reverse complement strand
TTCAGGAACTCGTTCATTAAACTTACTAAGATTGAGCAAACTCATACAAAAGATCTAGTCAATAATGCTTCCCAAATCTGGCTCTAAATCTAAATCTATATTTCATAATCTGGCAAAGTATTTATTTTCTCTTTTCTCCCCTTGGAAAGACGTTGATTGGTTTTTAATACTATTAATAGTTAGTTTGACTTTCTCTGGTGGGGTAATCATTCAAAGTACAGAACTTACCGACAACCTCAATCATGGTTTTCAACATTGGTATATTGGGGGAATTGGATTGGGGATAGCTATGATGATTGCCTCGTGGCGTTATCGAATTTTGTTGCAGTGGCATTGGCTAATTTATGGCGTAACCAATTTATCTTTGCTCGCCGTCATGATTGTAGGGGTAACGGCAAAAGGAGCGCAAAGATGGTTGACGATCGGTGGTTTTAATGTTCAACCTTCAGAATTTGCCAAAATAGGCGTTATTATAACTCTAGCTGCTTTGTTACATGAAAGTAAACCCACTAGCTTGATTCAAGTAAGTCGTACTCTGGCTATTACTGCTATTCCCTGGGGATTAGTTTTTCTACAACCAGATTTAGGCACATCTTTAGTCTTTGGCGCGATCGTTATTAGTATGCTTTATTGGGCAAATGTTAATCCTGTTTGGCTACTAATCCTAGTTTCCCCTTTAGTTTCAGCCATTCTCTATCACCTTTATCTTCCTGCCTGGCTATTGTGGACTTTAATTATCACTGGCATTGCTTGGCTAACTTTTCCGCTCAAAATAGTATCAGTTCTAGGTACAATCGCTCTTAATTGTGGAGCAGTAGAATTAGGTAACTTTTTTTGGAGCTTACTCAAAGACTATCAAAAAGACCGTTTAGTTTTATTCCTCGATCCAGAAAAAGATCCTTTGGGAGGAGGATATCATTTAATTCAGTCTCGTATTGCCATTGGCTCAGGAGAAATGTGGGGACAGGGATTACATCAAGGACTTCAAACCCAACTAAATTTTATTCCCGAACAGCATACAGATTTTATTTTTTCGGCAGTAGGAGAAGAATTAGGTTTTGTAGGCTGTATCTTTCTATTACTTACTTATTGGTTAATCTGTTTAAGATTAGTTTGGATTGCCTCTACAGCTAAAGATAATTTTGGTTCTCTGTTGGCTATTGGGGTTTTTTCAATGATTACTTTTCAGGTAATTATTAATATTAGTATGACCATAGGACTTGCTCCTATTACAGGAATTCCCCTACCCTGGATGAGTTATGGACGTTCCGCTCTATTAACCAATTTTATCGCGATCGGTTTAGTAGAATCAGTAGCTAATTATCGAGAAAGGAAAAAAAATATTTCTAGAAGCAACTAATAGCTTTCTTCGTAACTATCAATCTTTTTTTGTTTAAAAACATACTGTTTAGTCTTCATAGTTAATTATCCATTCATAAAGACTATGAAAAGCTTCATAATATTTATCTAATTCCTCTGTAGATATAGAGTAGGGAGAAGTTTGCCAAGCTTCTATAGCTTTTAGTATGAGAAATAGAGTAGCCATAGCTTCTAAAAGACCGACATGATTCCATGATTTATTTTGCCAATACTTTTCCAGAGCATCTCTTAAGCTATAATTTTGATTATTTTTTATGTACTGAAAACCATCTATACTTGATGCAAATTCAATTTCCGAATTAGTTATAAACTTTTGTGTCATTTCCAATCAAAAATAATTTATTGATTATTTCTTAAATTCTCATGACAAGCTAATAATTTGAATTCGCTAAATATAGGAACTTAATCGGCTAAAAGTACTAATTAAAAGCTGCTTATCCTAGAGTCAAGCTAATTATCGACGATCGAAAACTCGACGGAATAGACGATAACTACTGCGAACTAAGTCTAAAATAGGATAGGGTACTCGCAACCGATGCCAAGAAAAAAGAGGTAAATAAAGCAAATAGTAAGCTTTTTTTAAATCTTGCCAAGCTAAGCATGGTTCTTCCTGCAAAAAATCTGACACATCGACAACTAATCCTCTCTCCTCTGACATCATTACGTTACGCCCATGAACGTCATGGGGATATAAACCGCAACTACGAGCATATTCTAAAGCGCGATCAATATCTTTAATTACCTGTTTAGGAATTTTTAAACCTCTATGCATACAGTCGTAGAGGGTTACTCCGTATAGTCGTTTGAGAATTAAAAAGTTATTTTCGGCATAAAAACATTCTGAGAAAGAAGGATGAGAACCCAAACGACGATAGACTTCTAACTCTTCTTCCCAACCTAATCTTCCCGTCGCATAAATTTTTACTACCAAATCACCATAGTCTGAATGATAGAATACCCCTGCATAGTTTCCTGTACCCAAAAGTTGCCAAGGTTCTGGGACTCGATAAACTACTACAGGATTAAGAGGATTGGGACTCTCCATTTCGAGATAGGGAAGTAGCTCTTGATGGATACTCTCGATTAATCGATCTAAATCTTCTTGAGCCTGACACGATCGATCGTCACCAACAAAATCACTTTGACGAAAAAATGACATTGGTAATATAGCCTTATTGTAAGTGCTTGTACTTTATATCTTTATCTTAATCTTTATCTTAAAGATAAATCGTAAATAACTAAATAATATAAATCAGAAAAACTAATAAGATACATACAGCAACTCTTAGACTCATTAAGTCTAGTCTAATTTTGATTCTTGTCATAGTTGATTAAAGTTACTTGACAACTCAAATAGCAAGACTATTTATTAATTATCAATTTCTGTTTCTGCTAGTTTTATAGCATCAGAGTTGACGGTAACTAAATGGGATGGGTTAGAACAAGGAATAGATTCTGAATCTAATTTGTGATAATTACTATATTGTTGTTGTTTTTTTATTTCTTTGACTTTTAATAAGATCAAATATTCATAAAAAGCTTGTAAAGTACACCAAGCAAAACCTGCTTGACCATCTAGAAAACCTCCCAGAAAAAAATACATATAAACCCAGCGCAATAGTGGTCTAAAAGGTAAACGTAGAGATAAATCTTTTAAAGCACGTCTTTTTTCTACTTCAGATTTGCCAAAAAATAAGTTGCGCCAACAAACTTGACCACCTTCTAGCTGACGAATTGTTTCTTTGGCTTCATCGCTAGAATAACGATTGTGTTTGTCAATCCAGCGAGTTAAACCTTTTCCAGAAGTATAGTGGGGATAAGTTTCTTGCAGGAAATCTGTTTTGCCATTGCACACTTCTCTCTCTGTGTGACCATAATCAGTAAACCAAACTTTTCCCTTCTGAAATAAGCGCATCTGATAACGAGGATATTGGGTGCTGTAGCGAATCCATTTCCCCATAAAAATCACTTTTTCTGCTACATAATAGCCGATCGCCTTTTGGCTTTTTGTAGCTTCAATACATTCAGCAAACAATTCTGGTGTCATGCGCTCATCTGCTTCGAGAAGATAAACCCATTCATGTTTACTGACTACTTTCTGAAGCATCCAAGTTCTCTGTTTTCCATGACTTTCAAACTTGTGCTGAACTACTTGTACTGGATATTTAGAAGCAATTTCAATAGTTCTATCTGTACTAAAAGAATCAACTACAATCACATCATCAGATAGTAAGGCTGATTCAATGCAATCAGCTATATCTATTTCTTCATTATAAGTAAGGATATAAATAGAGATCATGAAGGAGTCTATTCTAATAAATTATTTAAGGGCTTTTGAGAAAAATTATCTGTATTTTTAATCTTAATTTACTCAGTTTTAGCTATCTACAGTAGATTTCCCTAAAATCCTTCACCTCTACTAATCATGATTAAAAATAGGTAATAGATAAGAGTAACTTAACAAACCATTACCCATTACCTATCTATAATCCTGTTTAAGGCATTTTATGCTTTTGTTAAGAAATGTTTAGGAGGTAATTTAAGATCTTTGGCTAATCTCAAAATCTCCAATAGTTTAATCGTCATCCAAGTAATATCCAATTCCCACCATTGCAAACCATGACGAGCAGAATATTGAAAAGCATGATGATTGTTATGCCAACCTTCGCCAAAAGTCAGTAGAGCTACCCACCAACAATTTTTCGATTTATCATTGGATTCATGGCTTTGATAACCAAATTTGTGAGTTGCACTATTAACAAACCAAGTACAGTGGAATACCACTACTAAGCGGACAAAAATTCCCCAAATTACGAAAGGCCAACCTCCTAACAAGTATAAAAACACGCCTAAAACTACTTGAAGAGGAATAAAATATTGCTGACAAAACCGATAAAAAGGATCGTCAGCAATATCTTTGGTATAACGAGGAATATCATTATTCGCAGGATTCTGAATTAACATCCATCCTAAATGACTCCACCAAAAACCACGATTGGAATCATGAGGATCTGGTTCAGTATCAGAATATTTGTGATGAATACGATGTAAACCAACCCAGTCAATTGGCCCACCTTGACAAGCAAGGGCACCGCAAAATATAAAAAAGTATTCTACTAACTTAGAAGTCTCAAAACTACGATGGGTAGCTAAGCGATGGAATCCTAAAGTAATACCCCAACCTGCTGTAATCCAATACAGTATAAAAGCAACTCCAATCGCTCCCCAGCTAAAGTTACTTGGGAAAAGGGCTAATAAGGCCACAATATGGATTGTAGCCATGTATATAATAATACTCCAAGCTAAAGGAGGTTTATTTGATGTAGCAACTGTCATTTAGTAACCTAAATCTCAACTTTATGCAATACTTTTGCGTGATGCCATTCACACAAAAAGAGAAATACAAAATATAAAGGAAAGTACATTGTCTGTTTTTCCTTTAATTTCTGACTGGACAATTTTATGTCCAAAGGAGTTTTGACTAGATCGACTATCGACATAAAACATATTGACATCCATAAAGGAAATGTTTTTCGATAGATGAATAATCTAAAAATTGGCATCTCCATAGACTTAATGAAAAGTTACAGTCTGCTACAAGAAGCAGAAAAAGCACTATTACCGATTTTTTCTGGTATTGACACCAAGGTCAAGCATAATTTAAGAAAAATCTTAAAAGCTTATAGCGATCGCCGAGTGGGAACCCAACATTTTGCTAGTGTTAATGGCTATGGGCATGACGATCTAGGCAGGGAAACTCTAGACCGGGTATTTGCCCAAATTATGGAAGCCGAAGCAGCAGCAGTCAGAGTTCAATTTGTTTCTGGAACTCATGCGATCGCCTGTGCTTTGTTTGGTGTACTTCGTCCTGGAGATGAGATGCTAGCCATAGCTGGCGCACCCTACGACACTCTAGAAGAAGTAATCGGCATTAGAGGTAAAGCTCAAGGCTCCCTTGCCGAGTTTAACATCCAATACCGCCAATTAAACTTGACCACAGAGGGAGAAATTGATTGGCACAATCTCAAGACAGCCATTAGAGGCAATACTCGTTTAGTGCTAATTCAGCGTTCCTGTGGTTATTCTTGGCGAAAAAGTCTATCGATCGCCGAAATTAAAGAAATTGTTCAGATTGTTAAACAACAAAATCCCCATACAGTCTGTTTTGTCGATAATTGCTATGGAGAGTTTATCGAAGAACAAGAACCAACGGCAGTAGGTGCAGATTTAATTGCTGGTTCGTTGATTAAAAATCCTGGGGGAACAATTGTTACGGCAGGAGGTTATGTAGCTGGCAAAGCAGAATTAGTAGAAGCAGCAGCTTGTCGTTTAACTGCACCTGGAATTGGTAGCAGTGGTGGTGCGACTTTAAACCAAAACCGTTTGCTATTTCAAGGTTTATTTTTAGCCCCTCAGATGGTAGGAGAAGCAATTAAAGGCAGTCATCTCATCGCTTATGTTTTTGATAAGCTAGGTTATCCAGTTAATCCTCTCCCCTTAGTACCCCGTCGAGATATTATTCAAGCAATTAAATTGGGTAGTGCA
>JBFRWE010000063.1:0-16418 GCA_051439345.1 Xenococcaceae cyanobacterium | reverse complement strand
TTGCTGACAGCCAAGTTCAGTCAGCCATTTTTCTATATCAGGTAAAGGATGACTGTATAGAGGAGTTTGTGCGTCGGGTAGTACCATATCGTCTAGATAATTGCTCAGGGATAGTATAAACGATTTACAGAGTTTATGGCGATCGACTTACAAGGGAACACCACGGAAATAAGCAACCCCTAAGACCAAAAACAGACAACCAACAAAAGTAAGACCAAGAAGGACTAGTACAAAAATCTCTCCCGAAGAAAGAGGACGATCCGTAGGGTCTAGATAGGCTGTAGTTGACCATTTTTCTGTTGAAGACCTTTCCCACTCAGGAGGTGCTTGAATAACATTAATACGAGAATAACCGATTTTGAGGTCGTAGAGCGATCGCCTTTCTGGATTACTTAAGGTAGCATAGGCTTCATTTAGTTGTTGAAATTTTGCTTTAGCTACTGTTGCCGAAAACTTAGTTGTATCAGGATGATACTTTTTACTTAGTTGGCGGTAGCTACGACGAATTTCGATCGTGGAAGCCGATGGGTGTAGCCCCAAAAGACTATAATATGTATTTGCCAGCCTTGTTTGTGCTGGCATTGACTTAGTTTTAACCCTATTGGTTTGCTTGTCTTGAGTCACCCTATCTTGCGTCTATCTAGCTAATCTTTTCTTTTTTTATAGTTAGCGAATTTTAGCAGTCATATCAAGTACCTTCTGAAGATTATTGTCTAAACATTAGATAATAAATCTTGATACCGCAAAAACTAAATCAAACAAAAGAAGATCAGAACATGATTTGGGCTAAATTAAGATTGATACTTTCAAGCAAGATAAAACAGCAACAACGATGGCCATTTTTAGTTAAATTTTGTTTTCTACCTGTATTAATTGCCTTGATTAGCTTACCTTTATGGCAAACTCATCCAGCCTACGCTAAAATCAGCGACGATCGCTATGAAGGAAATATATATATTCTTTTCGCTGGTAATGGCTCTCTAGTACCTCCTCGTCTTAGTTTAGCTGAATCTCTTCAGCGTAAAATGCCAACTATCTTAGTTTTTTATGTGGATGATAGCAGCGATTGTAAACAATTTTCAGGAGTAGTTTCTCGACTACAAGAATATTATGATCGTAATGCTAGTATTATTCCTGTTACTGTTGATTCTATTCCCTTTAAATCCAGTTACACAGTAGAAGAACCTGGATATTACTACGAGGGAATAGTCCCACAAACTGTAGTATTAGACCAACAAGGAGAAATAGTGCTCGATCGGTCTGGACAAATTCCCTATGAAGAAGTAGACGATGTTTTGAGAGAGGTATTCAATCTCTTACCTCGCGATGAATCTGTAGAATTGAAACGTCGACCTTTTAATCAATTTAATTCGGAATTAGTTAATTAGTATTTTGTGTTAAGTTAATGTGACTGAGTTTTGGTACTTATGACTGATATCCTGCAAGCGATCCCGAAGGGATCTGCTTCGCAGACCACGAAGTGCCAGGCTTCGCCTGATCGCTAATATTATCAACAATCCCATACCAGATTTGCTCAGTCACTATAAAAGCACCAGCAATAATAGAATTGATAAGAAGCGAGGAAGAGGTTAGGAAAATAGAAACTTGTCTAAAACTCTCTCTTAAAATTTAAAGACATTAAATCAACAATCTTGCTCGGTCCCTTCCCAACTAATAGGCAAACTAGAGAGATGCCTTGATTCAGCTACCATCTCTGTTTCTTTATCCAAAACAGCCTCAACGCGATCGTAAATTTCTTGAGCTTGTTCACGGGAATTACCGATACTGGTTAAACCTAGTTTGCCAAATTCTGATAATGCTCCCATCAGGTGAAAAACACTACCTGTGCGGGTACTGCTGTCAAAATGTAATCGTTCTTGAGCAATAATATCCATTAGGTCATTAGGCAATAAACCCTGATATTGTGGCTTTTGTAAATTGTCAGAAGCGATGTAATACTTAGGTTGACCTTGTTGACTTAAGAATTGACCCGTAGCGTAATTATAATTACCATTAGTTAAAAATTTAAGGGTCATAAATGGGTGAGTTGTACCACCTTTACGTAAATTAATTTCGATCGCCTGAATATCCCAGGCATCACTACCAGGATGACGAACAGTAATAAAATCTACTCCAAAACGTTCCATTGCTCCTTTAGCTGCTAAAGACTGTCCTACTTTGATCCCTAAATCCTGGAGTTGGAGTCGATAGTCAGCAGCAGCAGGAAAATAACAACCGAGGTAAATTTGACCATCCGCACCGCCTAAAATCTGATCGTGAGTAGAGAGAATTTCCACTTCTCCTGAGGGTGAGATATAGCCTTGCACACTAGGCGATCGCTTTTCTTCTCCTTCGATAAAAGCTTCGGCAATTGCTCCTAATTCAGGAATACGTTGGCTAAAACTGGCCCAAGTTTCTCCTTCTGCCTGAAAACTCAGTTTTTCTAATTGACCTTCTAAGGCCTTAAGAGTTTCATTTTTACTTACTTGATGAGGAGCATAGTCCTTAATTGGAGTCAGATGAAGAATCGTGTTGCCTTCTCCAGAAAAACCTTCATTAAGCTTTATTACTATTTTTTTCAGTTGCGGTTGTCTTGTCCAAAGATTGATAATTTCTTGTAATAAATCTTCAACATTATTCACTAAAGGACTACCATCAGGGTGAGGAATAGCACAATCAGCAAAAATTTCTCGACTACCGCTTTTTGAACCCCAGTAGAGTAAATCAGGAGAGGAAGCTAGTAAGGGAATTCCTAATTTTATCGATAGTTCTTGTTCCAGTTCAGTAGAATTAAAACAAACCATAAAAGCTTTATCTGGTCTTAAAGCACAGCGAATCTTATCTACCAAACGGGGGCGATCGAGGATTTTTTGAGTTAAAGGCTTAAGAGAAGCATCGTAGGTACTTAATAAGAGTAAGCGATCGCGGGCATGGGAAAAAGGAATACCAGGTAGTAGCTGTAAATAATAATCGATAATGATTGGACAGAGAGGAAGAGCCGTTACGTAAATTACCCTCGTATGAGGATTTCGCAAACGGATTAAAGAAAATAGCAATCTTTCTTCATAATGTAAAAATCCTGGGACTTTTTGCCCAACGTACTGATCGATGCTATAAGAAGGAACAACTAGTATGTCATAATCATCCTGGTCAAAGGTATCAATACTTTGCCAGCGATCGCGCAATTTACTTTGTAGCTGTTTGAAGCTATTTGTCAGTTCAGAGGTAAAATGATTAACAGTTTTTACGCCCACTCAACCCTCCTATTGATAGATAACTGCTATCGTAGTATCCAGACATTTTCTTAGTATAATTGCTGGGTTTTTCTTAAGAAATAGGAAGATAATTTAGTGCAGGTTAAAATTGCCACATAACTTATTGAAACTAACTTTATTAGAAACAATTCAGCCAACAGCATTTAATTTTCAGATATCAAGAGCATGAGCGTCGTTGTCTTTGGCAGTATTAACATAGATTTAGTAGTCGAGGTTTCCCATTTACCAGTTAAAGGGGAGACAGTAATTGGTAATCGCTTTTTCATCTCTACTGGAGGTAAAGCAGCTAACCAAGCCGTAGCCCTAGCTAAACTTGGGATTCCAGTTCATTTGATTGGTCAAATTGGTGATGATAGTTTTGGTCAAACTCTACTACAAAATTTAAAAACAGCAGGAGTAAAGACGGATAAAATCACCATTAATCCTCATACTCACTCAGGAATAGCCTCGATCACGGTAGATGAACAGGGACAAAACACAATCACCTGTGCTGCTGGAGCGAATCGTTTAGTAGGCGAACAAGAACTAGCTCAACTTAGAGCTTTATTACCAAAAACCAAGGTAGTAATGCTCGAACTGGGAGTTCCCTTATCTAGCATTTTAGCTGCTGCAAGGGATGCTCGCGCTAGTGGTTGTTGTCTCATTCTCGATCCTGCTCCAGCTAAATCTAATTTACCAGATGAGCTTTATCGACTAGTCGATATCATTACTCCTAATGAGGTAGAAGCAAGTCAACTAGTAGGTTTTACGGTAGATGGAGTAACTACCGCTAGACAAGCAGCAACTTTTTTACACCAAATGGGTGCTAGAAAAGTAATAATTACTTTGGGTAATCAAGGAGCTTTTTGCAGTACACAAGAAGAAAGTTTTTGGGTTAAGCCTATCCCTGTTAAGGTAGTAGACGCAGTAGCAGCAGGAGACGCTTTTAATGGGGCTTTGGCTGCTGCTTTAGCCTCTGGGAAATCTCTCAGAGAAGCAGTAGAATGGGGCAATATTGCAGGGGCATTGTCTGTAACCAAAAATGGTGCCCAACCATCTTTACCAGATCTAGATACTTTTATGAAAATGTTGTCGGAAAAAGCGTAATTAACCTTAGTTTGAGTTAAGACAATTTTAAGGTCAGAGAAGCTATTAGCTATTACCTTTAAAGTAGTCAACTATAGATTGAGCTATAGTTTCTGCGCCATTTTTAGCTAGGGAATCTGGTTTACGAGGAGATTTACATTTTTGTCTGAGGAAATCCCAATTTCCCTGGAAGAATTCTTCTGTGGAGATAATTTGATGATAAGAGTAGTCTTGAATACCTTCTAGAAGAAGAGGAGATTCAGCAAAGTCTTCGCGGGTTAGAGAAACAATAGGAACATCCCATAGTAAAGCTTCAGCAAAAGTACTATATCCTGGTTTAGAAAGTACTCGTCCACAAATAGGCATAAAATCTACAGGACGATAGGGGTTGCCTGTTACCTTGATTAAATTAGGTAGATTGGGGGCATGGCGATCGAAAGTAATAAATTGCCAGTCAAGAAATTGTTGTAAATTATCATAGGGGATAGCTTGCAGCCCTAAACCACCAAAAGTAAGCAAAATAGTTTTTTCTTTAGGGGCAGTAATCCCAAATTTAGCTCTTAACTCTGCTTCACTATAACGAGGTATACCGCCAGTTAAACCAACATCAGTAATATGTTTAAAAGCACTCATTGGTTCAGATAAAGGTAGACGAAACAAGCGATCGCACTGTTGATAACATTCTTCAATCCATGTCACAATTTCTCCAAAATCATCTCCCCAAGAACGATAAATAAAATCCCAGCCAAAATTACTCATCATCCAACAAGGAATACTAGCAGCTTGAGCAATCGAAACAGCTAAAGGAGGAATATCAGCTAAAATCAAGTTAACATTGTTTTTCCGAATAAAATCAACTTCTTCAGCCATAATTGAATTTCTTTCTGCATAAATTTGCTGCATTTTAGCTAAAGTAGCCTTCTTATCCATAGTTAAACTATCGCTTTGAATTACCCCTACATCAAAAATACGGGGATGATAGCGAAAATTACTCTGAATATAAGACTCTAACAACCATTGTGGTGCAGTAGTAGCAAAAATAAGTTCAATTTCAGGAGCTAATTGTTGTAATATAGCTGCTACAGATGAAACACGAACAGTATGACCAAAACCATGACTAGTAATCGCCATATAAATTACTGGTTGAGACATGAACTAGATTTTCCTTATACTCATTGCAATTCAATTCTTATCGAGTATATACGAGTTATATTGGTCTGCACGTTCATAAAATATAGTTATTCGCTTATAGATTACAATTTCAATCAAGTCATCCGTTACGCCGTCGTTAAAAGGCAGTGTAAAGGATGATTGGTGTTCCCCGATCGAAGCAGAGGCAGTGGAAAAGCTGAGAAGGATAGAGTAGTAGAAGCAAGTTTTGCTAATTTTCTCGAAAATTAATAATACAACCTAAATCTAAACTTATGAGTAAATTATGAGTAAAAGTAAATCAAAAAAGCTAATTAACTGGCTAAATTTAGGAATAATCACAGTTTTGGCGTTATTCTTACTTCGTTTACCAGCAACAGCACAAACCCCCAAGCATTACACAGAATTAGAATTTTCTCCACCACCAGAGGTACAACTGCCACAATACGAACGCTACCAGTTGGATAATGGCATAGTAGTTTATTTGGTCGAAGACCATGATTTGCCTCTAGTAGAAGGAAAAGCTTTAATTCGTACTGGTTCCCGTTATGAACCTGCCGATAAAGTAGGATTAGCGCAGCTAGTAGGTACAGTAATGCGTAGTGGTGGCACTGAATCCCATTCTGCTGAACAATTAAATAGTATTCTAGAACAAAAGGCTGCTAGCATAGAAACAAAGATAGGAAGTACTTCTGCTGATGCCAGTTTTAGCAGTCTTACCGAAGATCTAGAAACAGTATTTAAACTCTATGCAGAGGTAATTCGCGAACCGGCTTTTGCACCAGAACAAATAGTTTTAGCCAAAAGACAGCAAGAAGGAGCGATCGCTCGTCGGAACGATAACCCTGGAGATATTGCCAAAAGAGAGTTTAATAAGTTAATTTATGGCGAAGACAGTCCTTATGCCCGTACAGTAGAATACGATACTTTAAATAATATTGCTCGCGAAGACATAATAAGTTTCTATCAACAATATATTCGTCCAGATAGTATTATTCTCGGTATTGTAGGAGACTTTGAGTCAACAGCTATGAAAGCACTAATTCAAGAGACCTTTGCTGATTGGCAAGCTTCATCAACTGCTCCCCAATTAAACCCACCTTCCGTAACTCAAAAGTATGAGAGTGGCATATTTACTGTCGATCGACCCGATTTAACTCAAAGTAATATCTTACTCGGACATATAGGAGGTACACTCAAAAACCCTGACTATCCACAATTAAGTGTTTTAAATGGGGTAATGAATGGTTTTGGTGGACGCTTATTCGATGAAGTTCGCTCGCGCCAGGGACTTGCTTATAGTGTTTACGGAGTTTGGAATCCTCGTTACGATTATCAAGGAACATTTTTGGCGGGAGGACAAACCAGAACAGATACCACTGTCCCTTTTGTTAAATCTGTTGTCAGCGAAATTAACAAACTGCGTAATACTCCTATTACAGAGGAAGAACTAGTCAATGCAAAAGAATCAATTCTTAATTCTTTTGTGTTTAATTTCCAAAATCCGAGCCAAACCCTATCCCGTTTGATGCGTTATGAATACTATGACTATCCTGAGGATTTTATTTTTCAGTATCAAGAAGGAGTTAAAGCAACGACTGTAGAAGATATTCAAATAGTGGCTCAAAAATATCTACAACCAGAGAAGCTCGTAACTCTAATTGTTGGTAACACAAGAGAAATAGGCTCTTCAATCAATAATTTAGGAGCAAAAGTCCAAACAGTAGACATTTCTATTCCTCAACTTTTGCGCAGCTAGTTCTTAATAGTTTTAGCCATCAGCTTTGAGCTTTTTAGCTGAAAGCTGATGGCTGAAAACTAATAGCTAATTTTAAACAGGTCTTTCTTCAATCACTTTGTCGATTAAACCATATTCTTTGGCTTCTTCTGCCGACATGAAATAATCACGATCTGTGTCTTTCTCAATTTTTTCTAGAGGTTGTCCGGTATGATATGCCAACATTTGATTTAGTTGATCGCGCATCCGCAAAATTTCTCTAGCCTCAATTTCAATATCTGTAGCTTGAGAACGTCCTTGAGTTCCTCCCAAGGGTTGGTGGATCATAATTCTGGAGTGGGGCAGTGCTAGACGTTTTCCCTTTGTACCTCCAGCTAGTAGAAATGCACCCATTGAAGCAGCCAAACCGACACAAATAGTCACCACTTCTGATTTAATATGCTGCATGGTATCGTAAATTGCTAAACCAGCAGTTACTGAACCACCAGGAGAGTTGATATACATATAAATTGGTTTGCTGGGATCGTCAGAATCTAAATAGAGAAGTTGTGCCACAATAGCATTAGCTAGACCATCAGTTACTTCTTGACCCATAAATAAAATTCGCTCAATGCTGAGACGATTGTAAATACTAATCCATTGCTCGTATTGACCACCAGGAAAACGATAAGGAACTTGAGGAATACCAATAGGCATAATTTTTACTTTTTTTTAATTAAACTGCAATTAACTAACCGAACTCAAAGCTTTAGGCAACTCTTTACTACTTTCTAAAACTCGATCGAGCAAACCATATTCTTGAGCTTGAACGGGAGTCATATAGAAAGTTCTATCTGTATCTTTAGCAATTTTATCGATCGATTGACCAGTATTTTTAGAGAGAATTTCTAAAGTACTTCTTTTGTTTATTAGTACTTCTTGAGCGCGAATTTGAATATCTGTCGCCTGACCTCTTGTGCCACTGCGGGGTTGATTAAGTACAATCGTAGCGTGGGGTAAACTAGCACGACAGCCTTTAGTTCCAGACGACAAAATCATAGCTGCTGTCCCCATAGCCTGACCGATACAGATAGTATGGACGGGAGGCTTAATGTAGCTCAAAGTATCGCAAATCGCAAAAGCTTCTGTTTCATAACCATAAAAACCATATTCTGGATACCAAGGAGTACCTGTAGAATTGATGTAGAAATATATTGGCTTTTCTGGATTGTCAAATTGTAAGTAGAGTAGTTGAGCAATAATTAACTCAGTTACATCTATACCCGATCTTCGTTTGACATCATCTGCAGAAAATAAGGGCATTCCCAGATAAACAATTCGCTCTTTGAGTAAGAGAGACTGTAAGTCTGGGGGTGGGGTTCTATAAAAGGCATCTCCTCTGTAGGGAGCTTGAACAGCTTGGATTGGTGAATTCATAGTATTTGTTTACTACTTATGATAACTGAATTCTATTTTATGAAAATTCCCCCAGAGACAAGTCTAGGAGCAAATAACTAATTAAGGTGAGCGAAGTACAACAAAAAGCTGTTTCTCCTCATTGTTGATTCTAGCTTATTGCTTGTATCGGTCTGCCATAGCTTGGCTCAAAATTGAGCAAATGCTTGACATTTAACTTTTCGAGGTGGTTTGGGGGAGCTATAATTATCTCTAATTAATAGTGTGGGGATATGATAGTCACACGAAAGCAAAGTTGTCTGCACTTAAGTTAGCTGAATCTACACCTTGTAAAATTGCTAAATCCGAACCATTAGTAGAAATTAAAGTATTTCCTTCCCGATTAACTAGATTGAGATCGTCAAAGCTGATTCCTAAGCCAGCTATACCAATAACATCTTCACCGATAGTAAAGTCAGTAATAATATTGGCAGATTCGGGTATTTCCGCAGTAGTAATCCAGAATTGATCTACGCCTTCTTCTCCAGTAATAGTATTGTTACCACCATTAGTTACATAGAAAATATCGTCTCCTTCTCCACCGATCGGGCGACCGCTTGCTCCTAAAATTAGAGTATCATTACCAGAACCCGCATAAATCCGATTATTACCTTTGCCAACAGAAGCATCAATGAGATCGTCTGATTCACCAGCAAAGATCAGTTGATTACTACCTTCAACTTCAATCACATCTCCATCTAGAGAACCAAATATAGGAGCAAAAGTAGATTCTGCTTCTTCAATTTCCACGACTGCCATCCGGGATATTTCTCCCCCTAGAGGAATCGCCTCAGATACTTCATAGCTATCTAAATCGATTCTGACACCACCTTCATCGGCATAGGTAAAGAAATATTCATCATCAATCTCTCCTTTACGAGAAAAATGGCTTGCTCCTTCTGGTACTGTTAAATTGCCAACCTCAATATAATCAACTTCATTGGTGCTTAAATTTAAAACAGCAACATTATCGCCTACAGTTTGGGGTATCCAAGCCTCCCAATCACTACCATCTTGATAAAATTCTGTACCATTAACACTAACCTCACCACCGATAGTAACTTCTGCATCAAATTCTGGTTGGGTATGGGTGTCTAGAGTAGTATTCCAAATACCGATATCATTTTCTTCAGCGTCGGCATTGAGAATTAGAATATATTCATCATCTGGTGTATGAGCAACTCTACCAACGAGAGGAACTTGGTCTAAAACTACTTCATTAGTTTCTACATCGATAAAAGAAAATCCTGCATCCCCAGTAAGCTGAAAAAATGCCCATCCCGTAGCAGGATCGTAGCCTTGGTCATGAGTGCCAATATCAGGATTACCTCCACCAATTTCGATGGGTGCACCTACTTCTCTAGTTTCTAAGTTAATCGGGAATACAGAAGGTTCTCTGGTGTTGGTAACATAAGTATTGCTCCCCAATTCTTCTGATAGCAGTAGTTTACCGTGTCCTGTGCCTACGGTGTTAGTAGCGATAAATTCCGATACTTCCAGAGTCTGTCGATCGATAACATTAAATCCACCATCGTTATCTACATGAACCCAGACTTCATCTTCATAAATAAAACTATGGACAGGGCGATCGCCTACCTCTAAAATAGTTTCTACTGAACGGGTAGCTGTATCAATTACGACTACTCGATCGGCGTTTCTGGCGTTAACAAAAATACGACTACCATCATTACTAACTACCGCATCTCCCCAAGCTGCACCTTCACCATTACCACCTTCATTTTCTGGTGCAGTTAGAGCGGAAAGTTCATCTATAGTAAATTCTCCCACAACAGAAAAATCATCACTTTCACTATCTGCTACTGTTACGCCATGAGTATTACTTTCTGCGTCTGTCCAGAAATAATAAACTTCACTAGAGGTATTGGTTTCCATATCCATGACTAGCTGTGAATTTACCATAATTTATGCAGGGGAATTATCTAACAAAAGTTCCCTTCTCAGGCATTATCATTCTGGCAAAAGTGAATGGGCAAAAGACCAGTTGTCATAGATGAATAAATTGTGTTAATAGTTAACTTTACTCAATATTTTGCTCAAATTATTTAATGTCATAACCAAATAAATTAGCATCAACTTCTGATAAATTTATATCTTCTAAACCATATTCCGCCCAACGTCTTTCTACCATTGCTGCCACATCAGCATCTGATTCTAGAGGTTCACCCCATTCATGGTTAGTTTCAGGAGGAATTTTGGTAGTAGCGTCTATACCCATGCGTCCACCTAAACCAATTTTGGCACTAGCGAAATCGAGAGTGTCAAAAGGAGTATCAGGAAGAATAAACACATCTCTGGAAGGGTCTACTTTAGAACTAATTGCCCATACTACCTGACGAGGATCGCGAATATTAATACTTTTATCCACCACAATCACAAACTTAGTGTAAGTAAACTGAGGTAAGGCACTCCAAAAAGCTAAAGCTGCCCTTCTTGCTTGCCCTGGATAAGCTTTGTCAATGGAGATAATAGCTGCTTTGTAACTTAAAGCCTCCATAGGTAAGAAGAAATCGGTAATTTCGGAAACTTGCTGCCTTAGTATAGGAGTATAAATCCGATTAAGAGCGATCGCCATCATGGCTTCTTCTTTCGGTGGACGACCGCTAAAAGTAGTAAGATATATCGGGTCTTTACGATGGGTAACGCAGTGGAAGCGCACTAGGGGAGAATCTTCTACCCCACCGTAGTAGCCCATATGATCGCCAAAAGGACCATCAGGCAATACTTCTCCTGGAGTAATTGTTCCTTCTAAAACCAATTCTGCATCGGCGGGTACTTCCAAATCTAAAGTTTTACACTTAGCCAGTTTAACCCCAGAACCACCATATAAACCTGCAAATAGCCATTCTGATAAATCTACAGGGATAGGGGTAGCTGCTGCCATAATAATTAGAGGATCGACCCCAAGGGCGATCGCAATTTCTAATTTTTTTCCTGCTTCGGCTGCTTTACGTAAATGCCTTGCCCCACCACGGACAGATAACCAATGGACGGTCATGGTATTTTTAGACTGTAATTGTAAGCGATACACCCCCACATTAGGTGTACCAGTCTCACAATCTTTAGTAATGACTAAGCCTAAAGTAATAATTTTGCCAGCATCCCCAGGATAAGGTCGAATCATGGGAATTTGATTTAAATCTAAATCTTCTCCCTTTACTACTACTTGCTGACAAGGAGGGAAAAAGTCTTTTCCTGGTTTGGCTTTAACTACATCAAAGAGAACTTTACCAAAATCTATAGCTTGAGATATTTTTTTCGGGGGTTTTGGCTGCTGTAACATGGCTAGCTTTTTGCCCAAATCTTCCAATTCTTCGGGCTTTTCCATTTTCATTGCCCAACAGATTCTCTCTACTGTTCCCATTAAGTTAACAGCTACGGGGAAGGAACAGCCTTTGACATTCTCAAATAGTAATCCAGGTCCTCCTGCTTGTAACATCCGATTAGAAATTTCAGCTATTTCCAAATCTGGATCGACTAAAGCGGAAATGCGTCTTAGTTGTCCTTTCTCTTCTAGCAGTTTAATAAATCCCCGTAAATCTCTGGCCATAGTTAAGAAATATAAAGCTTGCGTTCATTTACTATGATACCGAGTTTAGCTACAAGAAAACTAACTACTAACTCGTACAGACAAGGCATGCCTTGTCTGTACCTAGTAACTACTAACTACTCCCTACTCCCGACTGAATTCAACCAAAATTTATTTGTCTAAGAAATTTATTAGTCTCTGTACCTCATCATGTTCTAATATTGCCTCAGATAATTTTGTGAGAATTAATTGAAATTTAACTAAATGTTTATCAGCAAAATTATTGGGAAATTTGGATTGAGAGCATATATGAACTTAAATTCTGATTAAATGATTTAGGTTGCCTATAATAGTTGATTCCTCAACTAGGTTGCTCCATTATGGCTGTTGTTAGAGGTAAAATATGAAAGTTATAGTTTTAGGTGGAGATGGTTTCTGTGGCTGGCCTACTGCCCTGCACTTATCTAATTTGGGTTTTGAGATAATTATTGTCGATAATCTATCGAGACGAAATATCGATAATGAATTAGAAGTTAGTTCGTTAACGCCAATCTCGCCCATTGGCGAAAGGTTAAAAACTTGGAAAGATAATACTGGCAAAGTAATTAAATTTTTTAACCTAGATATTGCTCAAGAATACGATCGCCTTCTGGCTCTAATTCTGGCAGAAAGACCCGATGCTGTAGTTCATTTTGCCGAACAGCGAGCAGCACCTTATTCGATGAAATCATCTCGGCATAAGCGTTATACCGTAAATAATAACCTTAATGCCACTAACAATATTCTCTGTGCGATCGTTGAATCTGGTTTAGATATTCACCTAGTACATTTAGGTACTATGGGAGTCTATGGATATGGTACAGCAGGGATGAAAATTCCTGAAGGATATCTTGATGTAGAAGTAGTTACCGACTCAGGAGAAAGGATTCAGCAAGAAATTCTCTATCCAGCCAACCCTGGTAGCATCTATCACATGACCAAAACTCAAGATCAATTATTTTTCTTCTATTACAACAAAAATGATGGAGTTAAGGTAACAGATTTACATCAAGGGATTGTTTGGGGAACTAACACTCCTGAAACTTTGCTAGATGAGAATTTAATCAATCGTTTTGACTATGATGGCGACTATGGTACAGTTCTCAATCGTTTCTTGATGCAAGCAGCAATTAGTTATCCTCTCACTGTTCACGGTACAGGAGGACAAACCCGTGCGTTTATTCATATCAAGGATACTGTACGTTGTGTGCAACTAGCGATCGAAAATCCTCCCCCCAAAGGAGATCGAGTTAGAATTCTCAATCAGATGACTGAAACCCATCGAGTTAGAGATCTGGCGAAAATGGTAGCCCAAATGACTGGTGTAGAAATTGCTTATCTAAAAAATCCCCGCAATGAAGCCCCAGAAAATGAGTTGTTTGTTAAAAATGAACGTCTCTTAGACTTAGGACTAGAACCAACTACTTTAAGTCAAGGCTTGCTCAAAGAAGTAACTGATGTTGCTGGTAAGTATTCCTATCGATGCGATCGTAATAAGATTCCTTGTACTTCACTTTGGATTCAAAATCAAAAGAAGCACGCTAAGGAAACAGTATTGAGATAGTTATTATAGGAGTTCAGGAGTTCGGGAGTTCAGTAGAAAATAATATTTGTTTTACAGCAACTCCTGTAACTTCTGCAACTCCTGTAAGCTTGTACTCACCTAAGTTGCCTATTCCCTCTTGCCTATTCCCTCTTACCTATTGCCTTGACCAGAATTGAAGAATGCAGTTTAAATGCGTCTAAGCTTAACTCCTGTAACTTCTAAACTATTTACCCTCACTACATTTAGCTTGGGCAGTTTTTGCTTCTTCATAGTTAGGGTCAAGCTTGATCGCCATAGCAAAAGCTTTAACTCCTGAAGCAACGTCTCCTGACTCACAAAAATTTAAACCTTGATAAAACCAAGTAACTGATTTTTGCGAACTAGATAAATCTGTTCGCTCCAAGATTACATCTAGTTCTATTTTTGCTTCTAAATACAGTCCTAGTTTTTGCAAAGCCTGAGCTTTACCCCATTGAGCAGGTAAATTATTTCCCTCGTAGCTTAAAGCTTGTTTAAAGGCATCTATGGCTTGATTGTATGCTTGTTTTTGTAACATAGCTTGACCTCTATTGTTCCAAGCTTTTTGCAAGTCCGCTTTTACTCTTTTGCTGTTTTCATCTAATTTTGCTGTTTCTAGTAAAGCAATAGCGGTGTTAATCGCTTCTAGGGCAGCAGGAATTTGTTGTAACTTGAGCAGCGAATCTGCTTTATTGAGCCAAAAACTCGATTCTTGAGCATCAAGAGCGATCGCTCGCTCGAAAGCTGCTACTGCCTCTTCATACCTATTTAAGTTGTACAGAGCTTCTCCTTGACAGTTCCAAGAATCTTTAGCCTCTGGTTGAATAGCTGTAGCAGAAGAACAAGATTGTAGCATTTCTTGGTATTGCTTTAATCCACCTAAGGCATAGCCTCGATTATGCCAAGCTTGATAGTTTTCATTATCAATCTGTAAAACTTGGTTATAGGTAGCTATTGCTATTTCGTATTCATGTCTTTGCAATCTAATCGTAGCTTCTTGAAATAGTCTCTCTTCTCTAATTTTTAGCCAAAAATTGATCCCAATTACCCCTGCACTAATTAAGGCTAGCCAAACTAGTATAATCCTCAATATTTTGCTGATTTTTTTGTGCTTAAATGGGTATTTGACCAAGTTGATAGGTTCTTTCTCTACTATCTTGATTGAACCCATAGTGGGAATAAGCTTAACTGATTGTTCCTCAATCCAGCTTTGATTAAAGACAGATTGATAAATACGATTAGCTACAGCAACTTTGTTGTTTTCTCGCTTAATCAAGCCAATATCTAGTAATTCTGCTTGCTCTAAACTTTCATCAGCTAATAATTCTCCCCGCAGCCAAATCTTTTTATAAGTTTTAAGCAGAGCAAGGGGATCGCATTGTTTATTTTGATTCAGGCGATCGCTTAATTGCTGTAAATGTTGTGCTGCGGATTTATGCTGCCAGTCATCAATGATATGAATTTGTACCAATTCACCAATAATTTGCGCTTCCTGACCTTCAGCAATAAAAAAATTACCATTGCGAATAATTTGGTATAGTTTCTGACTCAGAAAAGGTTGGTTTTCTGTCCAAGTACGTACTTCTTGTAAGACCTGATAGGGTGAGCTAGCTTTGGTTTCTATGCCAAAAATCTTGAGGCGGATTCTGCCATAGGGTTGTAAGATATTTAGTTCTCGATCGATCCAGCTTTGGTTAAAAATAGAACGATAAATAGGTTTGGCTAATTTCAATTTGCCTCTAGAGATAATAATTAAACCACTATCGACTAATTCTTTTTCTTCCTCGCTGCCATTGCTATTAATTTCTTGTTGTTGCCAAATTTGTTGATACAACTCTAGCAAGTCGATGGGAGCGCATTTTTGATTTTTCAGTAAATAATTCTCTATATAGTTTATATTTACTGTTCCTTCTAACTCAGAATCAATGCTGTGAATCAACTCCAACTGTTCTAAGAAAAAATCAACAGTGCTTTGGGACACTAAACCATTCAATACTGCTACAGAACCAAACTTTAACCCTGTTCGCTGTTGTTGTTGCAGAATATCATTAATTTGGTACTCGCTTAATAAAGCTGCTTCTTTAAAATGTTGACCTAAAGGTTTATCCTGAAATTGATTTAGTAACTGAGGCCATTTTTCGGCAAAAAAATTAGCAGTTTCTAGCTTGACCCAACCTCGAATTGCCATAATCTCACCTAATTTGAGATTAGACAATCGACTTTTCTCTTGCAAGGCGGTTGCTAATTGTTCATCAGAAATCAGACCAGCTTTTTGGAGGACTAATCCTAAAGGCTTAACAATCAGTGTTTTGACCATGATATAGATTGGAGTCTAGATTGCTCCATGATACTAAACGCTTGTTGCTGAAAACGAAAATATTTTTACTTATTTTAATGGTCGTACAATATTCGGCATAAGTCTCAATTTGGCTTTACTCTTATCCCCTGTCATTTTGGCCAATAAACCAAAAACGAACAACTAATAGCTAGAATCAACCCCCAGCAAGGGCGAATAGATTTAAGCAAAAATTATTAAATAATCGTTACAATTAAATCAAATGTGATAATATTGTAGACCCGTACATAAGAATATATAGTCTGTACCGT